>NZ_JBHYIK010000041.1:2812-85157 GCF_042739735.1 Amycolatopsis sp. NPDC059027
CCCCCCCCCGCGCCCCCCCCGCCCCGCCCGCCGCGCCCACACCCCACCCCCGCCACCCCCCCCCCCCCTGTCCGGAATTCACTCCTCCGGCGTCACGTGATTCTTTCTTGGTTCACATCGGGGCTGATTGCCGTGGAATCCCCGGCGTCGCCGGGATGGTCGTCCCGCAGCAGGGCCAGTACCCGGTGCACGGCCGGGTCCCGCTGCCCGGCGCGGGTGGCGGCGATGATCGTCAGGGTCAGGTCGTCGGTACCGCCCGCGTCGTCGTCGTGTCCTTGCGGCCGCGTGGTTTCCAGCGTCCGGAACACCACCCCGGGCAACGCCCCGGTCTGGACCTGTGCGGGCACCAGGCATACGCAGGTCGCTGCCGCGACATGGCTGATGAGGCCGGGAAGGCTGTCCGCGCGGGCGCCGTCGCGCGGAGCGAAACCGGCGGCGCGGCAGGCGGCGGTGACCTGCTCGGCCAGGCCCGCGAGCGCGGTCAGGGACGGCAGCGCGAAGCTTTCGCCGGCGAGATCGGCCAGGCGCAGGGCCGTGCGTTCGGCGAGTGGATGGTCCGCGGGCAACGCGACGGCGAGGCGTTCGGCCGCCACCTCGTGCAGATCGAGCCCGTCGGGGTCGGCGAGCGGTCCACGGACGAAGGCGAGGTCGAGGCGGCCCGAGCGGACCATCGAGGCCAGTTCGACCGACGTGTTCTGGTGCAGGTGCAGCCGCAACGCGGGAAAGCGGTGCCGCGTCAGCCGGAGCACGCGGGGCAGGAAGGTGTAGGTGATACCGCTGATGAAGCCCAGGTGCAGTTCGCCCTCGGTGCCGTGGGCGATGCGCCGCGCGCGTCCGACGGCGGCCTGCTGCGCTTCGAGCAGGTACCGGGCGTCGCGGGCGAAGGCGGCTCCGGCCGCGGTCAGCCGTACGGCGCGGGTGCTGCGCTCCAGCAGCCGCACCCCCAGAGCGCGTTCGAGGCGCTGGATCGCCTGGCTCAGCGGCGGCTGGCTCATCGAGAGGCGCTCGGCGGCTCGCCCGAAGTGCTCTTCTTCGGCCAGGGCGACGAACTGCTCCAGCAGGCGCGTGGTCAGATCCATAGCCCCAAGCATATGAATAATGGGCCAGAAAGTATTGGCGATAGATCAATGATCTCGCTTTGACTGTGTTCACCAGCACGGTCCCGATCGTCGACGCCGACGAGGCCGGGCCGCCGGAGGACACAGGAGGTGCGAGGCGATGTCGCCTTACCAGGTGGACGAAGTCGCCGGAGACGCCGCGGCCGCGGCGCCCACCGGCCCGCTGGCCGGACTGCGGATCGTCGAGCTGGCCACCGTGATCATGGGCCCGTATGCGGGTGCGCAGCTGGCCGATCTGGGCGCGGACGTCGTCAAGGTCGAGGCGCCGGGCGGGGATCCGACCCGGCACTTCGAGCCGCGCCGCCACCCCGGGATGGCGGGCGCCTCGCTCAATTTCAACCGCAACAAGCGCAGCGTGTCCCTCGACCTGAAGACCGGCGCCGGGCGCGAGGCGCTCCTCGCACTGCTGGCCACCGCCGACGCCTTCATCACCAACATCCGCCCCGGCGCGCTGCACAGGCTCGGGCTGGGCTACGAAAGCCTGGCGGACGAACTTCCCCGGCTCGTCTACGTCAACGCACAGGGTTTCCGGAGCGATTCCCCGCTCGGCGACAACGCCGCCTACGACGACATCCTCCAGGCCGCCTCCGGCCTGGTCTGGCTGAACGAGCAGGTCACCGGCGAGGCCTACTACGTGCCGACGGTCCTGGTGGACAAGGTGTGCGGCCTGGTCATCGTCCAATCCGTACTGGCCGCGCTGCGGCACCGCGACCGCACCGGCGAGGGCCAGCACGTCGAGGTGCCGATGGCCGACACGATGATCGCGTTCAACCTGGTCGAGCACCTCGCGGGCGCCTCACTCGACCCCACCGAAGAACCCGGATACGGCTACCCGCGTGTCCTGAGCAAGGAGCGCAGGGCCTGCCGCACCGCCGACGGCTGGATGTGCGTCCTGCCGTACAACGACCGCAACTGGCGCGACTTCTTCGCCCACGCGGGCCGTCCCGAACTGGCCTCGGACCCACGCTTCGCGAGCATGCCGGCCCGCATCGCGCACGCCGACGAACTGTACGGCCACGTAAGGGAGCTGACTCCGCAGTTCACTTCCGCGCAGTGGCAGGAGTTCTGCGACCGCGTGAGCATCCCGGCGCATCCCGTGTACAGCCTCCAGGAGGCGGCCGAGAGCGAGTACGCCCGCCAAGGCGGCCTTGTCCGCACGGTCCGGCACCCCACCGAGGGCGCCTGCCGCCTCGTCGCCCCGCCGGTGCGCTACTCCCGCACACCTGCCGGGATCTACCGGCATTTCCCGCCCGTCGGCGCGGACACCGACGAGGTGCTGGCCGAGGCGGGCTTCGACCCGGCCCGGCTCGCCCGGACACCGGCACCGGCCCCCGCCCCGACGCGGTGCGACTGAGCCCGGGGCTCACCCCAGCGACAACGTCGTCGTCCCCAGGAGAACCCATGGCACCCTCCGAACACTTCGTCCCGCCCCGCGCTCGAACCGGCCGGGCCTGGACCGTCACCGTGCTCGTCCTGCTCTTCCTGCTGATCAACTACGCGGACAAGACGGTGGTCGGCCTCGCCGCGGAGCCGATCATGAAGGACCTCGGCCTCGGCGAGCGGCAGTACGCCCTCGTCCAGTCCAGCTTCTACTTCCTGTTCAGCGTCTCCGGGATCGTCGTGGGTTTCGCCGCGGCGAAGCGTCGTTCGACCCGGGTCATGGTCGTGCTCGCTCTCGTCTGGGGTGTGACGGCGCTGCCCGTGGCGGCGGGGCTCGGCCTCGCCGCCCTGATCGCCTCGCGGATCGCCCTCGGCGCTGCCGAAGGGCCGGCGGTGCCCGCCGCGACGCATACCGTCTACGGCTGGTTCCGGGCACGCGACCGTGCCCTGCCCAACGCCTTGGTCCACATTGGACCCACCCTCGGTGTCGTGGCGAGCGCGCCGCTGCTCAGCTGGATCATCGCGGACTTCGGCTACCGGACCGCGTTCGGCGTCCTGTTCGCCCTCTCCGTGGTGTGGTCCGCGGTGTGGCTGCTGATCGCGCGCGACGGCCCCTACGCCAGGACCTCCGCCGAAGACAGGCGGGCCGCATCGCCGCGCGAGGGCGCTGCTCCGGTGCCGTACCGCGTGCTTTTCCTGTCGGGCACGGTGATCGGTGCCGTTCTCACCGGTTTCGTCGCCTTCTGGGCGACCACCACCGCGCTGGGTTTCCTGCCCCGATACCTGTCCTCCGGTCTCGGCATCGGACGTCAGCAGGCGGGTACCCTCACCGCGCTGCCCCCGCTGCTCGCCACCGTCGTAATCCTCGCGATGGGCGCCGTGGCCACGCGGCTGCGCCGCGGGGGCATGGACAGCCGCCGCGCTTACTGCCTGCCGGGCATGGCGCTGCTCGCCGTCTCCGGCGCCACGATGATCCTGTTCCCGCACACCGAAAAGGGCATGGCACTCGTCCTGATCACCGTGGCCTTCGGCCTGCCGAGCGCGTTCTATCCGATGATCTGGCTGCTCATCGGCGAGCTGGTACCGCCGGAGCGCCGCCTGGCCGTCACCGCGGCCACCACCGCCATCGCCACGTCCGCCGGTGTGTTCGCACCGCTGGTGATGGGCGGCTTCCTCACCGCGGATCGCGGCTACGCGGCCGGGTTCGGTGTTTGCGGCGGGCTGTTGCTGGCGGGAGCGGTCCTGGGCGCCGTACTGATCAATCCGGCGAGAGACCTGCGGCGGCTCACCACCCTCGCCCCGGCCGACGAAAGCACGAGTCCCGCATGATCCACCGAACCACCACGCCGCTGGTGCGCCGCACCGACGACAGCGGCATCGCCACCCTCACCCTCGATTCGCCCCACAACCGCAACGCTCTCTCGGCCCGGCTCGTCGACGACCTCGTCGCGCACCTGAACCGCGCTGCCGAGGACTCCGGCATCCGGGCCGTGCTGCTCACCCACACCGGCGAAGCGTTCTGCTCGGGCATCGACCTCACCGAAGCCCGCGCGGGCACCGGCGTCACCGCCGAGCGGCTGGCCGATCTGCTGCGCACCGTCGTCGAAGCACCGAAACCCGTCGTCGCCCGTGTGACCGGACCTGCACGGGCGGGCGGGCTCGGGCTGCTGGGCGCCTGCGACATCGTCGCGGCGGGCCCTGCCGCGAGTTTCGCCTTCACCGAAGTGCGCATCGGCCTCGCGCCCGCCGTCCTGTCGACGACCGTGCTGCCCCGCCTGGACCCGCGCGCCGCCGCCCGCTACTACCTCACCGGCGAACCGTTCGACAGCGCCGAAGCGGCACGCATCGGCCTGGTCACGATCGCCGACGACGACGTCGACGCGGCACTCGAACCCGTGCTCGCCGGGCTGCGCTCCGCCGCTCCCGGTGCGCTCGCCGCCGCCAAACACCTCACCACAACGAACACGCGGCAGTTCTTCGCTGCCTACACGAGCGAGCTGATCGCCCTCGCCGCGCGGCTCGCCGGTGGTGCCGAAGCCGGGGAAGGCATCGCGTCCTTCCTCGAACGCCGCAGCCCGGTCTGGAAGTCGGCCTCGTCCGAAACCTCTTGCGCCCCAACACAATAAAGGAGCCGTGATGACCTCCCCGCCCACCGCGTTGCCGTCGGTGCCCGGCCTTGACGTCCGCGTCGAAGACCACGTCGGCTGGATCGTCCTGGACCGTCCTCGGCACAAGAACGCCTTCACCGGCGAAATGCTGCGCGCCTGGGCCGAGGCGTACCGCGCGTTCCAGGCCGACGACCACGTGCGCGCCGTCGTCCTCACCGGCACCGGCGACGCCTTCTGCGCGGGCGCCGATCTCGGCGACCTCGGCCAGGCTCGCTCGCCACTGGACAGCCGCCGCCTGATGACCGAGCACGTGCACCCGGTGGCCAGAGCCGCCGAAGATCTCGCCAAACCACTGATCGCCGCCGTCAACGGAGTCGCGGTCGGCGCGGGCATGGACATGGCCCTGATGTGCGACTACCGGATCGTCTCGGACCACGCGCGGTTCTCCGAGGGCTACGTGCGGGTCGGCCTGGTACCCGGCGACGGCGGTTGTCACTACCTGCCGCGCATCGTGGGACGGTCTCGAGCACTGCGTCTACTGTGGACAGGAGAGTTCGTCGACGCGGACCAGGCGCTGGCGTGGGGGCTGGCCGACGAGATCCGCGCGCACGATCGGCTACGGGCGCGGGCCGGTGAGTTCGCCGCGACCCTCGCGTCCCAGCCACCGATCGCGGTCGAACTGATCAAGCGCGCGGTACAGGCTGGCGAGCACGCCGACCTGCGCACCTCGCTGGACCTGATCGCCTCGCACCAGGCCGTCGTCCAGGCGACCGCCGACTCCGCCGAAGCGCTCTCGGCCTTCCTCGACAAGCGTCCACCGCACTACACCGGAGAGTGAGGCAGATGACCACAACCGAGGCCCTGCGAAACAGAGTCCGAGACTTCCTCGGCACCCATCCGTTCACACCACGATGCGATTCCTGGGCAGGCGCGTACGACGCGAGTTTCAGCCGCGAACTCGGCAAAGCCGGGCTTCTGGCCGTCTCCTGGCCCGGGCACCTGGGCGGCGGTGGCGGCACCGCCGTCGACCGTCTCGTGGTGACCGAGGAACTTCTGCGCGCGGGAGCGCCGCTCGCCGCCCACTGGGTGGGAGAGCGGCAGATCGGCCCGACTCTGCTCCGGCACGGCACGCCGGAGCTGCGCGAGGAGTTCTGCCCGCCGCTGGCCCGCGCTGACTACACCTTCGCGCTGGGGATGAGCGAGCCGGACGCGGGATCGGACCTGGCCTCGTTGCGGACCTCCGCCGTCCGCGACGGCGACGGCTGGCGCATCACCGGGCGCAAGATCTGGACCAGCGGCGCCCACCTGGCCACCCACCTGTACGTCCTGGCCAGGACATCCCGCGAACCCGACCACCACGACGGGCTGACGGAGTTCATCGTCGCCATGGACACACCGGGAATCACCGTCACGCCCATCCTGGATCTGCGCGGTGAGCACCACTTCAACGAAGTCGCGCTGGAAGACGTGCACGTTCCGGACCGCTGGGTGATCGGCGGGGTCGGCGAGGGCTGGCGGCAGGTCGTCGGCCAGCTCGCCTTCGAACGGGGCGGCCCCGAACGGTTCCTGTCGACCTACCCGCTCCTGTCCGCGGTGCTCACCGCGGGCCTCGTGGACGACGCCGCCCGGCGCGAACTGCGGGGACTGGCCGCACGTCTGCAGATCCTGCGTGCCTGGGTACTGGAGACCGCGCGAACGCTCGACGCCGGCGGCGCCCCGGTCGTGCAGGCCGCCATGAGCAAGTACCTCGGCAACCAGTTCGAGCTGAGCGTCATCGAGTGGGCGCGGCCGCTCATGCCGCGGGCGGCCCCTGCCGTCCGCGCGCTCTACGACCAGGCCCTCGCGGCCTCGCCCGCCTCGGGCATCCGCGGTGGCGCGGCCCAAGTCATGCTGTCGATGATCGCCAAGGACAACCGATGACCAGTCAAATCGAACACACTCTGGAAAAGGATCTGGACGACGCGGTCAGCGAGGTGATCGCGGGCTGGGAACGGCCCGGCGACCCGCGCGAGCACTGGCGGATCGCGGCCGGGCTCGGCTGGACCACCATCCTCGACGACTTCCGTGCCGACGGCACACAGGAGCAGAACCAGCGAGAACTCGCCGACGCGGCCTGCGGCGCGGTGACAGCTCTCGCGCGCGGCGGGATCGCGCTCCCGCTCCGCCAGACGCTGGTCGCCCGCGCCGCGGCCAGGACTCCGGTGTCCGAAGTGGACGCCATCGCCGTTCATCCGACCGCGCAAGGACTCTGGGCACCGATCGCCGACGTCCTCGTCGCCGCCGACGGCAGCGTCAGCCACGGCGCACCGGGCGACGAAGCCGGACGCGATCTCGCGGGTCGGCCCTACCGTCTCGCGCCACCACCGCCGCCGGAGATCCCGCTGCGGCTGACCGCGTTGGCGGACGTCCTCCGGTGCCAGGAGATGATCGGCGCGGCACAGGGTGCCGTCGCCGAAACCCGGCGCTACGTCACCCAGCGCGTCCAGTTCGGCAGGCCACTCGTCGCCATTCCCGCGGTCCGGACCCTGCTGGGGCAGGTGAAAGTCGACCTCCGGGAACTGGAAACCAGCACCTACGAGGCCAGGCACCGCCTCTTCGGCGACGACTCGGACGCACTCGCCTTCTCGCTGGTCACCGCGCGCGAGGTCGCCAGCGCCGTCGCACCTCGGATAGCCCAGACCACCCACCAGCTCCACGGCGCGATGGGCATCACGCACGAGGCCGGACTGCATTGGCGGACCAAACTGCTGTGGACCGGCTGCGACGAGGGCGTCCCGCGCCGCGACCACGGAGACGAAGCCGTACCGGCGGACGAGCCATCCCTCTGGTCGCTCACCACACCGGGGACTCTCCGGAGCGGTGCCCGTCCGTAGTCCACCAGCGACACGGCCTGGTACGAGCCGGGCTCACGCGATGGCGCCGGGCTGCAGGACCAGCGCGGGCTTGCCCTCGACCAGTATCAGGCCGACCTCGACCGAGGGGGATCCCCGCGCTGATCGCCGTCACGTCGCAGGGGTGTGCAGGCGCATGCACGGTTTGTAGCCCTCATTCCGGGGAGGCGCCCCCGTACCCGGCGGCGGGCCCCGTGAAGACCGGACGATCCCGTTCGAGTGGATCAGGAGCGCACCGCTCGCCGTGGTGTGCACGGCCCGGAAGCATGGGAAGCCGGGATCGCCAAGGGGCGGCGGGAGTCATGGAGGAGCATTGAGGACAACGAAGTACGCGGCCGCGGCGGCGGGGCTGGCGTTGATCGCGAGCACCGTCGCCACGGCGACACCGGCCATCGCCGGGCAGAGCGGCCGGGTCGTGCTCACGAACACCGACAACGGCCGATCCGTGCGCGCGAATATCGGGGACACCATCGCGGTCCGGCTCACCGGCTACCGAGACCAGGGGCTCACCTACTCTTGGGGTATCCCGCAAACCAGTGAGCCACAGGCTCTCGGCCGGACCACGGGCACGACCACACCGGGCGGTGGCGCCTCGGCGACCTTCCACGCCGCTGGGGAAGGCACCGTCACCATCTCCGCGGTACGGACCTGCCGTCCCGACGCCGGCCGCGTCTGCCCGCACGTCGTCACGCCGTGGAAGGCCACCGCGACCATCAAGTGATCCGGCGGTACGAGCCTTACTTGTCCAACGCGGCCTAGGTGCCGACCTCGTCGAGATGCGGCAGGTAGTGGTCGAGCCGCTCCCGTTTCGCCCGCAGATACCGGAGATTCTCGGCGTTCGGCGGCACCAGCAGCGGCACCTGTTCCACGACCTCGATCCCGTCGCGCTGGAGCGCGTCCAGCTTGTCGGGATTGTTCGAGAGCAGCCGGACCGAGAGCACACCCAGGTCACGAAGGATCTCGGCGGCGGGCCGGAAATCCCGGGCGTCGACCGGCAGTCCCAGCGCGAGGTTCGCGTCCACGGTGTCGAGCCCCTCTTCCTGCAGCCGCATGGCTTTCAGCTTGGCCAGCAACCCGATCCCCCGTCCCTCGTGACCCCGCAGGTAGACGAGCACGCCCGCGCCTTCCGTGACGATGGCGTGCAACGCCGTGGCGAGCTGATCCCCGCATTCGCAGTGCGTCGAGGAGAAGACGTCGCCGGTGAGACATTCCGAATGGACCCGCACCAACGTCCCGTATCCGCTGACATCGCCGTGAACAAGCGCGACGTGCTCGTCTCCGCTCCGCCGGTCCAGATACCCGACGGCGCGGAAATCCCCATACGCCGTGGGAAGCCGGGTGCCCACGATCCGCTCGACGAGGCGTGCCCCGGTGCGTTCCGACTCGGTCATCGCCCTCGTCCCATCCTCGCCGTTCTCGTCCTTCTTGCGCTGTTCCCAGAAGTCCGCCATAGCACGGAGGACGAGCACTCCCGCGCCCGGCAGGCTCGCGACGAGCACGAGCACGCCGTAGACGACCGCGACGGTGAGCCCTTGCGCGGCACCGAGCCCGGCGGCACCGAAGGCCAGCGCGGCGACGCCCTCACGCGGTCCCCAGCCCCCGATGTTCACCGGCAAGCCCATCGCGAGCAGCACCAGTACGAGCAGGGGCAGCAACTCGTCGATCGGGGCGGTGGAGCCCGCGGCCCGCGCGGCGACCAGGAACATCGCGAGGTACCCGGCCAGTGTCAACGCGGACAGCACCGCCACACCGGGCCAGGAATCGCGCGAAAGCAGCCCCGCGCGGATGTCGGTGAGCGTGACGCCGAGCCCGCGGCGCCACTTCGACGTACTGGCCGCCCACCGCCGTCCCACGGTGAAACCGGCGGCGAGCAGGCACCCCGCGGCGAACACCACCACGACGCCGCAAATCGTGACGACGTCGCGGAATTCGGCGGGCACCACCGACGGGCGGAAGAGCAGGACGGCGAGCCCGGCGCCGATCATGACGACCTGGCCCGCGGTGCGTTCGAGCACCACCGCGCGCACGCCGCGCCCGACGTCTCCGGCACCGCGTCCGTGCTGAACGGCGCGGTGGACGTCGCCGAGTACCCCGGCGGGCAGGACGGCGTTGAGGAACAACGCCCGGTAGTAGTCGGGAACGGCCGTACGCAAGGAAAGCCGCAGGCCGAGACGCCGCGCGACGAGGCACCAGCGCCAGGCGCTGAACACGGTGGTCACCGCGCCGATCGCCAGGGCCGCGAGCACCGCGCGGCCGTCGATCACGTGCAGCGCGGCCAGGAACGCCGCCGAGCCCAGTTGCCACACCAGGATCCCGATGATCGCTGGCGCCGCGAGGGCCCGCAGCCACGGCAGGAACGCCCGCATCGTCCTCACACCCCGGCCGGCAGGGCGAGCAGATCGCCGTGGTGGACGACGGCGCACAGCACACCGTCCGCGCATTCCGCCAGCCGTCTGTCCAAATAGGACTCAGCGGCCACGGTCAGGCCGGGCCGGTGCGCACAGGCCGCCGCGACCCAGCCGCGGAGCCATTCCACCAGCAGCGGCGCCTCCGCCGCGCCGAGCCGCCACGGGCTGGCATACCGGTGCACCACCGCGCCCCGGCGTTCGAACTCCCCGGCCGCGAAGTCGACGGCGTCCGGGCCGAGCAGATCGCGGCCCTCGGTGGTGCGGCGCTGATGGGCGTTGAACGCGGCCTCGATCTCACTGTCGAGCGGATCGGGCGGGGTCAGCTCGACCCGGCCCTCGACCGACAGCGCCAGCAGCGTCGGATGCTCGGCGCAGGCGTCGGCCAGTGCGGTGACCTCGGCGGCGGTGAGCAGATCCAGCAACGCGGACGCCGTCACCAGCGACGTGTCGGCGAGGTCGTCCGCGTGCAGCTGCGTGATGTCGCGGCGTTCGGTCTCGACCGTGACCGGCTCGCCGCCCATCCCGGTGGCGGGCAGGCTCTCGCCCGCGTGCGTGAGCAGGACGGGATCGCGGTCGTGCAGGATCCAGCGTTGCGGCCCGGGAAGCCGCCGGGCGAGCCAGCGCCCCATCGCCCCGGTGCCGCAACCGAGGTCGCGGATCACCAGCGGTGCACGGGCCGGCAGACGCGTCCGCAGCAGCTCGACGAGTTCGTCGGCACGGGCGGCGGCGTCCGCGCTTTCCCGCAGCCGCAACCATTCCACCGAAAACCCGCCCCCGATGCCGGTCGCTTCGAGCCGCTCCAGCACTTCCGCGAGCTGCCGCGTCGTCGAGCCCCAGCCCCGCAGCGAACGCTGCCGCAGCCGTGCCGACTCCCGCAGCTGATCACGCAGGCTCGGCGAGGCGAACCAGCAGCGGAGGGTGTCCGCGAGGATGTCGGCGTTTCCCGGCGGGACAAGGATTCCCGGCATGGTTCCGTCCGGCGCGAGACCGAGCGTGTCCGGGACGCCGTCGGCGGTGGTCGCGAGCACCGGCAGTCCACGGGCGAGCGCCTCGGTGATCACCATGCCGTACGTCTCGGCGTGCGAAGGCAACACGACGAGGTCAGCGGACGCGTACGCGGCGTCGAGATCGGCGCCGATCCGTGGCCCGGCGAGGGTGATCCGATCCCGTAGGCCGCGCCTTTCGATGAGCGCGCGAAGCCGTTCGACGTACCCGGGATCGCGTCGCAGCGGCCCGACGAGTTCGCACGTCCACGGCAGATCTTCCAGCGCTGCCAACGCTTCGACGAGCACGTCCTGCCCTTTGCGCGGCGTCGCGGAACCGACGCACAGCAGCCGCGACATCCCGTCGGTGCCCGGCGCGGGCGGCGCGGGGTCGGTGCCCGGCGGGACGACGTGCACCCGGTCACGGTCCAGCCCGTGACGTTCGATCAACCGACGGGCCGCAGCCACACCTGTGGTGATGACCGCACTCGCCGCCCAGAGCGTTTCCCGTTCCGCGGCGTCGAGGCGAGCGGCCGTGTCGGGCGCGAGTCCGGTTTCCTCCGCCAGCGGCAGGTGCAGCAGCACCGCGATCCGCAGCCGCCGGGCCTCCGGCACGACGATCTCGGGGACACCGCAGGCCACCAACCCGTCCACGAGAACCACCGCGTCGTCCGGCGCTTCGGCCAGAGCCTTGGTCAGTTCGGTTCGCGCGTCGTCGTCCGGCCGGGGCCAGTCACCCGCGATGGCGATCTCGCGCACTCGCCATCCCGCGACCAGCAGGCCCTGACAGACGCGGCGGTCGTACTGGTTACCGCCGCTGGGCACCGAGACGTCGTCGACGTCGCCGGGCAGGACGACGAGCACCTCGCCGGTCACAACGCACGCTCGTAACTGGCCCAGGCGACATGGGACTCACGCAGTGTGACGACGATGCCGTCGATCCTGCGGGCGCCCTCCCCGAGCGAACCGGCGTGCACACGCTCGGCGAGCCGGTCGGCGACGACCTTGGCCAGGAACTCGGTGGAGGTGTTCACACCCGCGAACTCCGGCTCCTCGTCGAGGTTGCGGTAGTTGAGATCACCCAGCACAGCGCCGAGTTCCCGGGTGGCGAGGCCGATGTCGACGACGATGCCGTCCGCGTCGAGTTCCGCCCTGCGGAACGAGGCGTCGACCACGAACGTGGCTCCGTGCAGCCGCTGCGCCGGGCCGAAGACCTCGCCGCGGAAGCTGTGCGCGACCATGATGTGGTCGCGGACGGTGACAGTGAACACCCGTTCCCTCCAGAAACGTCGGCCGTGCCTAGGTCCCCTCGTAGAGGACACGGTGACAAAGCGCGGACGGTTCACTGTTCGTCAGACGCGTCATCACCGCGGGGAGGGTTTCGAAGCGGGATTCCCCGGTGACCAGCACGTCGAACGCCGGATCGGCGAGCAGTTCCAGCGCCAGCGCCATCCGGTCGGCGAAGTCACGCCCCGGCCGCGCCACGGTGCCGACCTGGCTGCCGCGCACCGTCAGCCGCCGCGAGTGGAAGAACTCGCCGAGCGGCAGGCTGATCTTCCGGTCGCCGTACCAGCTCAGCTCGACGACGACGCCGTCCGGCGCGAGGAGTTCCAGCGACCGGGCGAGCCCTGCCTCGGACGCGCTGGCGTGTACGACGAGGTCGCAGCCACCCTTGGCCTGCGCGGGGCTGGTGAACTCGACGCCGAGCCCGGCCGCGACCTCCGCCCGCGCCGGTTCGACGTCCACGAGCTGCACGCGAACCCCGGGAAAACCCGCCAGGAGCTTCGCGACGCAACAGCCGACCATCCCGGCGCCGACGACCGCGACCCGGTCGCCGATCAGCGGTTTCGCGTCCCACAGCGCGTTCACCGCGGTCTCGACCGTGCCGGCGAGGACGGCGCGTCCCGGAGGCACGGCGTCCGGCACCGGCGTCACCGCGGCGGCCGGGACGACGTACCGGGTCTGGTGCGGGTAGAGGCAGAACACCGTCCGGCCGAGCAGCTCGCGCGGCCCTTCCTCGACGACTCCGACGTTGAGATAGCCGTACTTGACCGGCCAGGGAAACTCGCCTTCCTGGAACGGCGCGCGCATCAGGTGGTACTGGCTTTCCGGTACACCACAACGGAAAACCAGCGTCTCGGTGCCGCGGCTGATCCCCGAGCAGATACTCCGCACCACGACGTCGCCGTCCCCGGGTTCGGGCAGCTCGACCGGCAGAATCTCGCCGTGGCCGGGGCCAGTGAGCCAGAAAGCGTTCGCGGCGCGCATGGATACCTCCGAGCTACTCTCGATCGCACCCTACGCGGTGAGAGGAGCCGAGCATGGCGATCCGGATCCGCTGTGGCGCCGTCACGTTCGGGTGGGGACCGTTCGCGGGAGCGGCGCTCCAGCTCGTTCTGCTGGCGCTGGTGTGGAAAGTGGACGGCCTCGGTCTCGCGGGCTGGCTCAGCGGATCGGCGTACGCGATCGCGCTGTGCGGACTCCTGCTCGTCGCTCTGCGAGGGACACGACTTGGGCCCGCAGACGTCGTCACGCTCACGCGAGCGACGCTCGTCGGCTGTGTCACCGCGCTGGTCGCCGACACCGTGACACGACCGGCCCCGACCACGACGCTCGTCGCGCTCGCCTCGATCGCACTGGCGCTGGACGCCGTCGACGGACAGGTCGCGCGCCGCACCGGCACCGCGTCCCCGCTCGGCGCGCGGTTCGACATGGAAGTGGACGCGTTCCTCATCCTGGTGCTGAGCGTCTTCGTCGCGCGGTCGCTCGGGCCATGGGTACTGGCGATCGGCGCCATGCGGTACGTCTTCGTGGCCGTGTCCTGGTTCCTGCCCTGGCTGAAGGCGCCTTTGCCGCCGAGCATGGGCCGCAAGACCGTTGCCGCGGTCCAGGGCGTCGTGCTCGTCGTCGCAGCGGCCGATGTCCTGCCGCAAACGTTTGCGATGCTGGTGACAGGGCTGGCGCTCACGTCGTTGTGCTGGTCGTTCGGCCGCGATGTGACCTGGCTGGCGCGGCACCGCGCGGGCTAGTTCGCGCGGCGGGCCCTGGCGCGGCGTTTGCCCTCGTGCATCGCCTGGACCCGGGCGATCGGGATGGTGTGCCCCTCCTCGACGAGATCCGCGGGCAACTGCTGCGGCTCGGGCATCTCCTCGGCCCACGGATCGCGATCGCCGAGCCGCTCGGCAGCGGTGTGCAGCGTGAAGTCGGCCGGGGTGACGTCGTCGATTTCGGACCACGCGAGCGGGAAGGAGACCGGGGCGCCGGGACGGATCCGCGGGCTGTAGGCGGCGACAACCGTCGCGCTGCCCGCGCGGGTCGAGTCGAGGAAGACCTTCCCGCCCCGGTCCTCGCGGATGAACGCCGTGGTGGCGAGCGCCGGGTCGATCCGCTCGGCACGGGCGGCGACCGCGCGGGTGGCCGCCGCGACGTCGTCGATCGCGAGCCCCGGCACGATCGGCACGAACACGTGCACGCCCTTGGCGCCGCTGGTCTTGACCGCGCCGGCGAGCCCGTCGTCGGCCAGCGCCGCACGGATCAGCTTGGCCGCCTCGACCGCCTTGCGGAAGGCGTCGCCGGGCGGCGGGTCGAGGTCGAGGATGAGGTGCGTCGGGCCCTGGGAGTAGTCGGCGAGCAGCAGCGTCGGGTGGTATTCGACCGCACGCTGGTTGCCGAACCACAGCAACGTCCGCACGTCGTCGCACAACGCGTACGAGACCTGGCGATGGGAGGACTCGGCCCAGATCGAGACCCGCTTGACCCAGTCCGGCGTGTACTTGGGCAGGTTCTTCTGCATGAACGGTTCCTGCCCCGGCCGGATGCGGACGACCGAGAGCGGCCTGCCGCGCAGCTGCCGGACAAGCCGGTCACCGACGACCTCGAGGTAGTCGACCAGATCACGCTTGGTCGCCTCGGCGCCGTCGAACAGCGGCTGGTCGAGGTTGGTCAGCGTCACGCCCTGCCGGGCCTCTTCGCCGCTCATGCGATCGACCCTTGCCCACCAGTGGGGCCACAGTCAACTCGGTGAATGCTCGCGCTCAGGCGAGCGCCGCCGCCAGCGCGAGATAACCGCCGCCCCCGACCACGAGCCCGAGGACCAGTCCCACGACGACCTGGGGTGTCGTGTGGTCCTTCAACGCGACGCGGGACCAGCTCACCCAGCCGACGAGCGGGAACAGCAGCGCGGGCCATGGCCCGTAGACCGCCATGAGGATCACGACGGCCCCGGCCGCGACGGCGGCGTGGATGGAGACCTTGAACTTCAGCCCGAACGTGACCGCGAGCGCCACGACCAGACTGGCCAGCTCGGCCGCGGCCAGCGCGATCATCTCGTGCGGCGCGCCGCCGGCGAGCAGGATCACGAACCCGGCGCCGAGCGAGCCGATACACACCGCGAACGGCACGAGCCGCCCCGCCCGATCGGTGACGTGGTGGCCTTCCCAGCTGCCCCGCTTGGCGCCGCGGACGATCACCGCCATCGGGATCAGCGAACCGGTGACACCGACCACCAGCCCCCACAGCAACGCCCGGCCGAGGCTGTACCCGGTGACCTGCCACGCCACGACCAGCGGCAGCCCGAGCACCCACACCCACGGCGCGAGCACCTCGGTCGCGATACGGGCCATGCCCCGCGACGTCGCCGCACTCTCTTGCCGCACGGACGACTCGGCGCCCTGCCCTGCACCCTGCCCGTTCGATTGCCCGACGGATGACTCGGCCGACGAAAAACTCACCCGCCAACGCTACCGACTCGCCTCCTGGCCCCCTGCGCCCGGCCGGTCCCGTACCTCGGGGCATCCCCCTCCCACCCTGGCGACCCCGAAACCAGTCTACCGCCGGGGTACGACAAAACCCCGCGATCAAGGGCCGGCACCCGGATTCATCCACAACGCGAAAACCCTGTGGACAACTCACCCCGACGGTAGCGAAAGCGGCGTCAGAGCCCGTAGGTCTTCCCGATGATGTCCCGCTGCACCTCGCTCGTCCCACCGTACACAGTGGACACCACGGTCGCGCGCAGCAAGGCCTCCATGCCGTACTCCGTCGCGTACCCGTAGCCGCCGTGCATCTGCATCCCGTCCAGTGCCATGGCTTTCGCGAACTCGGTCGCCTTCAGCTTCGCCATCGACGCCTCGCGCGGGAACAGCTTTCCGGGATTCTCGTCGATCTTCTCGGCGACGTCGTGCACCAGCAGCCGCGTGCATTCCAGCTCGACGGCGTGATCGGCGAGGCGGTGCCGCAGCGCCTGAAAAGTCCCGATAGGACGGCCGAACTGCTTGCGCTCCTTGACATACGCCAGTGTGTCGTCGAACGCCCGCCGCGCGGTGCCGAGCATCACCGCGGCGAGGATCATCCGTTCCAGGTTCAGCCCGGCCATGAGCTGCCCCCACGCCTGGCCTTCGACCCCGACGACGGCGCCGGCCGGCAGCACGCAGTCGGTGAAGTAGAGGTCGTTGACCTCCTTGCCGCCCATGGTGTCGATGCCGTGCATCGTGAGCCCTTCGACGTCGGCCGGCACGACGAACATCGTGAGCCCGTCGTGTTTGCCGCCGCCGGTGCCGGTCCGCGCGACGAGCAGGATGTGATCGGCGATGTGGGCGTTGGAGCACCAGGTCTTCTGGCCGTTGACGACCCAGCCGCCGTCACGCTTCTCGGCCCGGCAGGTCAGCGCGCCGACATCGGACCCTGCACCCGGTTCGGACATCGAGATCGCGAGCACCGAACCGTTCACCACCGCGGGCAGCAACGCGCGTTTCTGTTCCTCGGAGCCGAATTTCTCGATCGCCGCGGCCACGATGATCGTCGTGGTGAACCCGGTGATCGGCGCACGCCAGTATCCCGTCTCCTCCAGGAACAGGACGAGATCGACCATGCCCTGCCCGGAACCGCCGTACTCCTCGGGCAGCGAGATCCCGAGCCAGCCGAGTTCGGCGAGCTTGCCGTACAGCTCCCGGCTGTGCGGACCGTCCTTGGTGAGTTTCGCCCGCTGTTCGCGGTCCCCGGCCTCACGGCGGCAGAACGCGCCGAACGCGGAGACGAAATCCTGCTGTCCTTCGGTCAGCCGCAAAGCCATTGCCTTCCCTTCGGGCTAGACGAGCGGGCGCCCGGTGCGGATCCGCAGCCGGACGTCCCAGAGGTAGAAGTTGAACGGGAACTGCCGCAACGGCTTCGGCAGCCGCCGCACCACCGCGCCGATGGCCGCCATCAGCCGGTCGAACCGACGCTGCTGCCGCGAGGTCCACGAAAACCGCATCTGCTCCCGGAACTCCGGCGGCAGAAAGCCGATCGTCACGAACCTGACGAAGGGTCCGAAAAGGACACTCAGTGGTTTCGGCTGGAAGCGAAGTTCGGCGACGGCGGTGAGATGCTCACGGACGGTGTCGTCGATCGACACCCGTTTCAGCCCGTCCTGCCAGTATTTCCCGAATGCGTCCAAATCGGACGGCCAGCGGTCAGGCGGAACCTGCAGGGTGGTCCCGAACGTCGCCGAAGCGCGGTAGAACTCCTCCGCCAGCGCGCGATCGGGTTCGCCGACGAGTAGCCGATAGCTGTCCTCGAATCCTTTGTAGATACACGCCGCAACCCACAGCTGCAGCTCTTTGTCGAAAGCGTTGTACCGGACCGGGCTCGCGTCGGTCGAGTACACCTGCGCGTGCGCCTTGTTGACCCCTCGCCGGAATGCCGCCTTGTCCTCGTCACTGCCGAGCGCCGCGACCGCCAGATAACTCAACGTCGTCCGGGTGCGCTTCGCCGGATGCTTGAACAGATTCCCGCTGTCCACCCGGCTTTCCACCACACCGTGGCCGACCTCCGGCCAGCTGAGCTGCATGATCACGTTCGCGCCACCCGCGAGGAACGCCGCCGCGCCGATGACGGCGTCGTCGAGGACATCCGTTCGTGTCGTCGTGCGCATCGGTGCGCCTCCCTGGCGGAATTCAGGACACGTTTCGCCTGCCATCCAGCTAACGCGCTTGTTGACGCCCTGTCAAGAGGTGCCGCTACAGCGGTAACGTCCGCCTCGCGAAATCGATCAGCGCCCGCCCCGCGGGGGCGATCGGCCCCTCCGCACGCCACGCGAGCGCGAGGCAGCCCCGCAGGTTCGGCCCGGCGACCCGCACCGTGCGTACCTGTTGCGCGTAGTACGCGGCGAGCGACTCCGGCACGATCGCCACACCGAGATTCTGCGCGGCGAGCTGCGCCAGCAGATTCGGGTCCCCGGCTTCGAAGGTGATCTTCGGTTGCAGTCCCCGGGACGCGAACCCGGCATCGAGCGCCGTCCGCAGCCCGGTCCCCTTCGGCAGGCTCATCAGCGACCGCTCGGCCAGCTCGGCGATCGTCACCTGCTTCCGCTCGGCGAGCGGATCGCGCGGCCCGGCGATAGCCACGAAGTCCTCTTCGCGCACCACCTTCGTCTCGATCCCCGACGGCGGATCACCGGCGATCCCGACCACCGCGACGTCGAGCTCGCCCTCGCGCAGCGACTCGATCAGCAGATCCGAATTCCCTTCCCGGAGCGTGATTTCGACCGCCGGATGCCGCTCGTGGAACATCGCCAGCAGCTCGGGCACCCGGACCGGCCCCGGCGAGGTCACCATGCCGAGCGCGACCTGGCCGCGGACCAGCCCGGCGAGCTCGTCGACGGCCTGCCGGACGCCGGCGACCGCGGCGAGCGCCGCCCGCGCGTGCGGCAACGCCGCCAGCCCGACGTCGGTCAGCCGCACGGACCGGCCGGACCGGTCGAGCAGTGGCTGCCCCAGCTCCCGTTCGAGCCTGCGGATCTGCGCGCTCACCCCTGGCTGCGCGACGTGCATCCGGGCGGCGGCCCTGGTGAAGTTCGCTTCCTCGGCCACCGCCACGAAGTACTCGAGCTGATGCAGTTCCATAAGCGTTCATTATAGCTAGTAGATGAACTAGATCTTGGACTTCTAGGTCGCGACTCGCGAAGCTGGAGGGGAACAAGGGAACGACAGGAGCAGGTCATGACGCAGGTTTCGGAGATCACGACGCTGACCGGGCAGGTGCACGGCCCGGTGTTCCAGCCCGGCCAGGACGGCTACACCGAGGAGGTCGCCGGCTTCCAGACGGGCGTGCCAAGCAGCCCCGCGGTGGTCGTCGGCGCGACACGGCCGGAGGACGTCGCCGCTGCGGTCCGGTTCGCGGCGTCGCACGACCTACCGGTCGCGGTGCAGTCCACCGGACACGGCCTGGTCACCGGCGCCGACGGTGGCGTGCTCATCAGCACCCGGCGGATGACCGGCGTCGAAATCGACCCGGCGACCTCGACCGCGCGAGCGGAAGCGGGCGTGCACTGGGGCGCGGTCATCACCGCGGCGGCCGAGCACGGACTGGCGCCACTGAGCGGGTCCGCCCCCGACGTCGGCGTCGTGGGCTACACCCTCGGCGGCGGTTTCAGTCTGATGGGCCGCAAATACGGCCGGGCGGCCGACCAGGTCCGCGCGCTCGACGTGGTGACCGCGGACGGCGAACTCCGGCACGTCACCGCGGACACCGAGGCCGAGCTGTTCCAAGCTCTTCTGCTCGGCGGCCGCGACAACTTCGGGATCGTGACCTCGCTGGAGTTCGGGCTGGTGCCGGTGACCACGCTCTACGGCGGCGGTCTCTACTTCGGCCCCGAACACCTCGGCGACGTTCTGCGCGGCTGGCGCGACTGGGCCGCCACGGCGCCCGAGGAGGTGACGACGTCGGTCGCCATGGTCCCCATGCCGGATCTGCCGATGGTGCCGGAACCGTTGCGCGGCAAGCACATCGCGCAGATCCGGATCGCCTACCTCGGCGACGCGGACGCGGGCGAACGCCTCGTCGAGCCGCTGCGCGCGATCGGACCCCGGCTCATCGACTCACTCACCGAGATGCCGTTCACCAAGTCCGGCTCGATCGCCAACGAGCCGCCGCACCCGCACGCCTACCGCGGGGACAACACGACCACCCGCGAGCTGACCGACCCGATGATCGACACGATCCTGGAACTGGCCGGACCGGACGCGCCGGTCGAAACGGTCCTGCTGGTCGACCTGCTCGGCGGCAAGCTCGCCCTGGAGAACGACGCGGCGCGGTTCACCGTGCGCGCACTGTCCATCGTGGACAGCGAAACGGCGGGTGAGGTCAAGGCGGCACACGGGAAGCTGTTCACCGCTCTGCGTCCGTGGAGCACGGGCAAACTGCTCACGTTCGTCTACGGCGAGCACGACCCGCACGAGCAGGCGCCGGCGGCGTTCGGGGAACCCTGCCTGCGGCGGCTCACCGAGGTCAAGGCGAAGTACGACCCGTCGAACGTGTTCCGCCTCAGCCACAACATCCGTCCCAGCTGAGCGGCTACGCGGTCTCCGGCGCCCCCAGGAAACCGGAGACCGCGTAGTCACTTCTCCAGAACGACGACCGGGATGATCCGCTCGGTCTTCTGCTGGTATTCGGCGAACTGCGGCATCGCCTCGGCCATCCGGGCATACAGCCGGTCCCGCTCCGGGCCTTCGGCATGGACGACGGCGGCGGCAGGGAAGGCACCATCACCGAGATCGACCGTGACCTTCGGGTTCGCCAGGATGTTGTGGTACCAGGCCGGATGCTTGTCGGCACCGCCGTACGAGGCGATGACGACCATCCGCGCGCCGTCGCGCTGGTACGCCAGCGGCGAGATGCGCTCCTGACCGCTCTTCGCCCCGACAGTGGTGAGCAGCAGCAGGTCACGACCCTCGAACATCCCGCCGACCTTGCCGTGGTTGGCGCGGAACTCCTCGATGATCCCCTGGTTGAAGTTCTGGATCTCCTCCGACATCAGGCCTCCCCAGGGACACGATCGCCCGGATAGTTTTGATTTGCTTGCAAAACTACTTGCCTCCCCGCACCCTGTCAACGTCGTACTCATCGGACAGCAGCTGACGCAGGAACCACCTGATCTTCCCGGGTACCGCCGTCGACCCAGGTAGGCTCAAGTCGCTGGTGAGATGGTGGACGACGAACGCACCGAGGAGACAGGGGATCATGTCGACGGAGGCCGGACCGAGCGTCGAGGACGGGGTGCGTCAGCTGCTCCTGCTGATGCCACGCCTGATCGGCCGCGCGAAGCGGACTCCCGTACCGGAGGAGCTCAGTGGCCTCTCCCTGGCACCCCGGCATCTTTCCCTGCTGTGCCATCTCCTGTTCGACGGTCCGACGACCGTCACCGAACTCGCCGGGAAACTGGAGCTGGCACCCACCACCGCCAGCCTCATGGTCGGCGACCTCAGCCGCCAGGGCGTCCTCGAACGCACCGAGGACCCCGCCGACCGCAGGCGCACGATCGTCAGCATCGCCGAGGACAAGCGCTGCGCCGTCGATGCCTGGCTGGCCCGCGGCGCGCACGCGTGGACCCGCGCGCTGACCCCACTGTCCCCTGCCGAACGCAAGCTCGTGATCGACACCCTGCTCGCCTACGAACAGGACGTCTCCGGCTGCTGCCCGGAGTAGCCGGCGCTTTCAGCCCTCCCCACGTTTTTCGCGTGCGGCACGACGCTGCGCTTCGGCGCGCTCACGACATTTCCGGAGGAATTCCTCATCCGCCGCGGGATCCGTCGCGGCGAACCGCCCTGGACGGTTGTATTCGGGATACTCGGGCGCGTCCCTTTCGAAAAGCCCACGCGACGCCCGTGCTCGTCCTGCGGTCTGCGGCCGTCCGGCCACCAGCCAGACGATCGAACCGACCAACGGCACCAGCAGAACCAAGAGCAGCCACAGGCCTTTCGGCATGTTCCGGCACGACGACTCGTCCGTCACCACGACGTCGACCACGCAGAAAATCCACAGCCCGAGTGTGAGGAACCCGAGTAATCCATTGAAGTACCACATGGAAAGACCCTCCCAGTACGCCGGACCCTCCGCCGACGACGCGGTAAGTCTTAGCACAGGCCCCCGACAGAATCGTCTCGCACCACCGGAAGTGACACCGGGACGCGAATGTTCACACTCGGCTCGTAAGTGATTTCCCCGGGCACCACACGGAATCCGCGCAGTGCCGCGAGAATTCCCATGACCAGCGCGACCGCGTGCCCGCGACCGGGGCATTCCTTCGCGCCCGCACCGAAAGCGAGTTTCGCGGCCGCCAGATCCAGTGCGACGATCTCGCCGTCGACCACCCGCCGCGTCACCCGGACCGGGGGTTCGGCACCGGCCACACTTCCGCTCAACAGAGCCGAAGCCACCAGCCCGGCTGTCGCGTCGCAGGCTTGGATCAACAGGCCGATCCGCGCCGCGGCACGCTCGTCCGCGTCTGGGCCACAGGCCTCGACCAGCCGTGCGAGCGCGGCCTCCGCCTCCTCGTCCGGCTCGACATGCGGGTGATACGCCCGCGCGATCACGGCGACATCACGGGAAACGTCCGGCAGCCCCAACGCCTCCGCGAGCACCCCGACCGGCACCCGCCTGGCGATCAGGGCCATCACGTCCACCACAGGGCCCGTCTCGGACACGATTCCGCAAGTCCATTCAAAAGCCTTGTCACACAACGACTTCTCGTCGACCATGGCGAGTTCGGACAGCGCGAGCGCACGCCGCCGCGCGTGCGCTTCGCCGTTGCTGAACCGGGCGACAGCCGCCCGTAGCCACCGCACACCACTCGCGCCGTCCGGTACCGCGGGCACCTCCGCGGCCGGATCGGTCAGCACCGCGTGCACCTCGGCCCGCGTTGTCAGGGTTCTCATACCCGGGACGCTAGGCCGGGAACGCTTCGGCCTCCGCCGAACCGTGCCGGGCACGGAGCCACCCGGCCTGCGGACCCGCACAGGCCCGCGTCGCGCCGCTTCGATGTTCGTACCAACCGGCCTCGGTCACCCTGCCGTTCGGCAGCCGGTACGACGACGGACCGGGCACCCGGACAAGGCCGGCCGCCTCGAGCGAGCGGCCGCTCGCGACATTGCCGAGCTCGGCGCCCGCGCGCACCCGGTACAGCCCGAGATGCTCGTGCGCCAGCCGGACCCCGGCGGTGAACAGCACCCGGCCGACCCCGCGCCCGCGATAGTCCGGCACGAGATAGCCGCCGGTCTCCGGGCTGCCGTCCTCACCGCTGTGCACGCTGACCAGCCCGACACACCGCCTGGCCGCGACATCGATCGCGACGAGGTCGATCGACAGCGGATCCGGCGACGTCCAGTCCGGCCCCGTGCCCGGCACCACGCGCAACGCCTCGGCGCGTAACGGCTCGGCCACGATCGATTCGTCCAGCCAGCCGAGCCAGCGCTGCGCGGCCGGGTCGCTCCCGCAGGCGACAGCCGCGGCGTACTCCCACGCCGTCGGCGTCCGGAACAGGAATCCGGCCACCTCGAAAGCATGTCCGCGCGGGTCACACGTCCGCTTCGCCATCAGGCGACCGCGGCGGGTGAACCGGTCGAAGAACACTACTTCCCCCTAGCAGCACGTCCGGAGAATGGTAACGAACCCGAAGCCCCGGTTGTTATGGTGGCCGGATGACGGTCGTACCGGAAGCAACCGAACTGGACGGGGGCGGCCGCGCCGCGCAACCCCGCCAGCTCATCGTGACGGTGTACGGCCTCTACTCGCAGACCGAGGGCGACTGGCTTTCGGTCGCCTCACTGATCGACCTGCTCGCCGCGCTCGGCGTCGACGAACCCGCCGTGCGCTCGTCCATCTCCCGCCTCAAACGACGCGGCATCCTCGAGGCGGTCCGCCGCGGGACGACCGCCGGATACGAGCTGTCCGGCCCGGGACGCGCGATCCTGCGCGAGGGCGATCAGCGCATCTTCCGCCGCGAACGCGCCAAGATCGACGACGGCTGGCTGCTCGCGGTGTTCTCCGTGCCCGAGGCCGAACGCCACAAGCGGCACCTGCTGCGCACCCAGCTGGCCCGCCTCGGTTTCGGCACCGTGTCCTCCGGCGTGTGGATCGCCCCGGCGCTGCTGCACGACGTCACCGAGCACACCCTGGGCGAACTGGGCCTTTCCGGCTACGCCGAACTGTTCCGCGCCGACCACATCGCGTTCGGCGAACTCGCCGGGAAGGTCCGCGAATGGTGGGACTTCGCCCAGCTCGACGAGCTCTACACCGCCTTCCTCGACGAGTACGGGCCCACCCTGCGCCGCTGGCAGCGCCGCAGGTCGGTAGCCGCCGACGAGGCGTTCACCGACTACGTCCGTGTCCTCACCGGCTGGCGCCGGATGCCCTACCTCGACCCCGGTCTTCCCGCCGAGCTGCTGCCGCCGGACTGGCCGGGGCTGCGCGCGAGCGACCTCTTCTTCACCCTGCACGCCCGGCTCGAAACCGCCGCGCGCGCGTTCGTCACGAGGACCGTCAGCGGGCCGGGATGACCGCGTAGCCCTGCACTTCCACCAGAGCCTCCGCATCCCACAACCGCGCGACGCCGATGCCCGCCATCGCCGGGTATTCCGTGCCGGCCAGCCGCCGCCACACCTTGCCGATCTCGCGGGCGTGTGCCCGGTAGTCGTCCATGTCGACGATGTAGATCGTGACGGCGCAGAGTTGTCCGGGCTCACCACCCGCCTCACGCAACGCCGTCAGCAGGTTCGACAGCGCCTGTTCGAACTGCGCCACGACGGTTTCGCCGACGATCTTGTTCTCCGCGTCCAACGCCGTCTGGCCGGCGAGGAACACGAACCGGCCCTCCGCCACGACGGCGTGCGAGAACCCCGATGGGCGGCCGAGTCCGGCCGGATTGACGCGCTCGATGACCATGGCGCTCAGCCTACGACATATTTCGCCTCCTTGACGGTCGTATCAACAGCGACATACTCTGACTGACGTGCGTATCGCGGTTCTCGGCGGCGGCCCGGCGGGGCTCTACCTCGCCGCGCTGGTGAAACAGCTCGACCCCGGTCACGAGATCACCGTGTGGGAACGCAACGCGCCCGACGACACCTTCGGCTTCGGCGTGGTGTTCTCCGACGAGACGCTGGGCGGGATCGAGCACGCCGACCCGGTGGTCCACGAGGCCATGCGTGCCGAATTCGCCCGCTGGGACGACATCGACGTCCACTACCGCGGCACCGTGACAACCTCGGGCGGGCACGGTTTCGCGGCGATGAGCCGCAAACGGCTGCTGGGCATCCTGCAGGAACGCTGCGCGGAACTCGGCGTCGACCTGCGCTTCCGCACTCCCGCACCGGACCCCGCCGCGCTGTCCGCCGGGTACGACCTCGTCGTGGCCGCGGACGGCGTCAACTCCGCCGTCCGCGAACGGTTCGCCGCGGCCTTCCGGCCTGAGATCGAAACGCGGCGGTGCACCTACATCTGGCTCGGCACAGACCTCGTGTTCGACGCGTTCAAGTTCCACGTCCTGGACACCCCGCACGGGATCATGCAGATCCACGGCTACCCGTACGGCCGCGACGGGAGCACGTTCATCCTCGAGATGCACTCCGACGTCTGGCGCCGCGCGTTCGGCCCGATCGCGGCGACCTCGCTCGCCCCCGGCGAGAGCGACGAGAAGTCGATCGAGCTGATCCGCGAACTGTGCGCGGACGTCCTCGACGGGCACCAGGTACTGGCCAACAACTCGAAGTGGACGGCGTTCGGCACGGTCCGCTGCGAGCGCTGGGTGCACGGCAACGTCGTCCTGCTCGGCGACGCCGCGCACACCGCGCACTTCTCCATCGGCTCCGGGACGAAGCTGGCCATGGAGGACGCGCTCGCACTCGCCGCCTGCCTGCACGAACAGTCCACTGTGGACGACGCGCTCGCCGCCTACGAAACCGAGCGGCGGCCGGTCGTCACCTCGACGCAGCGCGCCGCGCAGGCCAGCCTCGAATGGTTCGAGAACCTCGGCCAGTACACCCATCAGGAACCACCGCAGTTCGCGTTCAACCTGCTCACCCGCAGCCGCCGCGTCACCTACGACAACCTGCGGCTGCGCGATCCCGAGTTCACCGCGGAACTCGACACCTGGTTCGCCGGACGGCTCGGCACCGACGTCGCGCCGCCGATGTTCCAGCCCTACCGGATCGGCGAACTGGAACTCGCCAACCGCGTCGTCGTCTCCCCGATGGACATGTACTCCGCCGAGGACGGGGTGCCCGGCGACTTCCATCTCGTCCACCTCGGCGGCAAGGCGCTCGGCGGCGCCGGGCTGGTGATGACCGAGATGGTGTGCGTCTCCCCGGAAGGCCGGATCACCCCGGGCTGCGCGGGCCTGTACACGGCCGAGCAGGAACGCGCGTGGGCCCGCGTCGTCGGCTTCGTGCACGGCAATTCCCCGGCGAAGATCGGCGTCCAGCTGGGGCATTCCGGGCGCAAGGGGTCGACCAAGCTCATGTGGGACGGTATCGACGAGCCCCTGCCGGAAGGCAACTGGGAGGTCTGCGGTCCGTCGCCGATTCCTTATACCGCAAGGAATCAGACACCTCGCGAGCTTTCGGCCGAGGAACTGGGCGAAATCCGCGAGCAGTTCGTGAACGCCGCGGCGAGCGCCGCGCGGGCCGGGTTCGACCTGCTGGAACTGCACTGTGCGCATGGGTATCTCCTGTCCTCTTTCCTGTCACCGTTGACCAACCACCGCACCGACGAGTACGGCGGATCACTCGAGAACCGGCTTCGTTTTCCGTTGGAAGTCTTCGACGCGGTCCGCGCGGTCTGGCCTGCCGAACGGCCGATGACCGTGCGCATTTCCGCGACGGACTGGTGTGAAGGCGGGATCGACACCGGGGACGCCGTCGAGATCGCCCGTGCCTTCGCGGCACACGGGGCGGCGGGGATCGACGTGTCCACCGGGCAGGTGGTCAGCGAGGAGAAGCCGAAGTTCGGTCGGAGCTACCAGACACCATACGCCGATCGGATCCGCAACGAAATCGGGGTGCGGTATCCGATCGCGGTGATCACTGTCGGCGCGATTTCTTCCTATGACGACGTGAATTCGCTGATCCTCGCCGGCCGCGCGGACCTGTGCGCGCTCGGCAGAACGCATCTCTATAATCCACAGTGGACACTGCACGCCGCCGCCGAACAGGGCTGCCGCGTTCCGTGGCCGAAGCCGTTCGCCGCGGGAAGCTGGAAACCGCAGAGCGGCCGGACGGACGGACCGCCGCCTCGGCTCGAACTCGTCCGCTCGGGCGTACCGGGTACCGCGCACGCCCGCTGGCGACCGGAGGAATCACGATGAGCGCCTTCGCACTCGACGCCACCCAGAAAGCCTTCGCCGCCGAGGTTCGCGTCCTCGGCGCGGAACGGCTCCGGCCGCTCGCCGAGTCCGGTGTGGACGGTGCGGTGAACCGGCCGCTGCTGGAAACCATGGGCGAACTCGGCCTGCTCGCCCGGCTGTTCCCCGGTGTGTCGGGCGGGAACCCGACCCGTCAGGCCGCGGCGACCGAGCTGTGCATCCTGCGCGAAGCACTGGCGACCCAGTGCACCGAGGCCGAGACGGCACTGGCGTTGCAGGGCCTCGGCAGTTATCCGGTGCTGCAGTCGGCCCGTGACGAACAAGTACGGAAATGGCTGCCCGAGGTCGCCGCCGGGCGCGCCGTCGCGGCGTTCGCCCTCACCGAGCCGGACGCCGGTTCCGACGCCGCCGCCTTGTCGCTCGCGGCCGAGCGCGACGGCGACGGCTGGCGGCTGACCGGCGAGAAGATGTGGATCTCGAACGCGCCGGAAGCCGATTTCTACACGGTCTTCGCCCGCACCACACCGGGTGCGGGCGCACGCGGGGTGAGCGCGTTCGTGGTGCCCGCCGACCGTCCCGGGCTCTCCGGCGAACACCTCGAACTGGTCAGCCCGCACCCCATCGGGACACTCCGTTTCGACGGCGTCCCGGTACACCGCGACGAACTGCTCGGCGAGGAGGACCGCGGCTTCGCCGTCGCCATGCGGACGCTGGACCTGTTCCGCCCCAGCGTCGGCGCGTTCGCCGTCGGGATGGCGCAGGCCGCGCTGGAGGCCGCCGTCGAGCACACCGGGCAGCGCGTCGCGTTCGGCGGCCCCTTGGTACAGCAGCAAACCGTCGCGCACACACTCGCCGAAATGGCGACCCGCACCGAGGCCGCGCGGCTTCTCGTCTACTCCGCGGCCGCCGCCTATGACGCCGGAGAGAAGAACCTCGCCGGGCGTGCGGCGATGGCGAAGCTGTTCGCGACCGAAGCCGCCCAGTACGTCGTCGACGCCGCCGTCCAGCTGCACGGCGCGCGGGCGCTGCGGCGCGGGCACCTGCTGGAGCACCTCTACCGCGACGTCCGCGCGCCGAGGATCTACGAGGGCGCCTCGGAGATCCAGCGAACGATCATCGCGCGAGAACTGGCCGCCGGGCGGGCCGGCGCTCCAGCCACCACTGACTGACGACGAGCAGCGTGAACAGGCTCAGCGCGGCCGAAGTCGCGGACGAGACGTCGGTGAACCACTGGTCGTTGCCGCCGAACCTGGTGTCCTTCCCCGACCCGATGGCCATGAACACGAACGGCCCGTAGAACCGGGTCAGCAGGGTGTTCATGGCCATCGCGAAACTACGGATCATCCACTTCCGATGCTCGCCGAACCGGCGTTCCCGCGCCGCCTTCCACCCCGCGACCGTGAAGCCGAACCACAGCGACGCCGCGATGACGTCGAGCGTCGAAGTCGCCGGGCCGAACGGGCTCATCGCGCCGATCGTGCCCGCCATCAGCGCGGACGGGATCGCCCCGGCGAACACGTAGATCCGGCCGACGCGGCGATGGCCCACCGGATGCTTCCGGCGGAACCACGGCCAGATCTGGAGCAGGACACCCACGATCGCGACGGTGCCGAAAAGGACGTGAGCGACGAGAAACCAGTAGTGCGCGGCGAATCCTTCCGGTGCCGGGACACGCGACCGAGCCGGGTCCATCGCCAGGTACGGCGGCAGCGAATACGCGAGGAACGCCACGACGAGCACGGCGAGCGGGCCGACCCACGGCCGTCTCCACCATCGCTTCGCCCGGGGTGCGGTTTCCGCCGGCGTCACCTGTTCAGGTGAGGTTTCGAAATCCGTTCCGAGTGCCATCCCCCAGGACCTTTCCCTTGTCCGCCAAGGAACTTTTCTCCCGAGGCTAGGGCGCGCGGCCGGGCCGGACCATCGGGTGAGCCACCCGGCTCTGGGTAGGGCTGCCCCCACCGAGCCCGAAATCGTCGTACCCTCGCTCTAGCGTTCGACGCATCGTGAACCGTCCTGAGTCACCCCCGATCCGCTGCCCGTCCGGGCACCAGCCGGGTCTGTCGCGAACCCCCTTCCGCCGCCGGCCCGTGCCGGCTCGATTCCCCTGGGGAAATCATGACCGTTCTTCCGTTCCGCCGTAGCGCTCTCGGTCTCGAGGCAAGCCCCGAGACCCCGAAACCGGACGGCTGCTGGCACGGCCCGATCTGGCTGTCCTCCGCGCGGGCCGATCCGGCCACCTACGCGGCTTTCCTCGACGACGCACCGAAAACCGGCTTCTGGCCACTCGTCGTCCAGACCGCCGTGGAGGCTTTCGACGGGGCGCGCGCCCGTTCCGGGAGCAGACCTCTCGATCAGGAGGACCCGATACGGCTGGATCCCGCCGAAATCCTCGCGCGCTGGTGGCGGGCGGGCCAGCACTCGTTCCCGGCGGCACGTTTCCCCGGCCTCGTCCGGCGCTCCACCGCGCGGCGGGATCCGTTGCTGTACGCGATGCACTGCGGCACCGAACTTCTCATCCGTGACGGGGGCAGGCTCGGCCTGACGAAGGTCCGGCTGTCGGCCGACGTGCCCTTCCGCATCGGCTGGCCGGGCGCCGGCCTGGTACGCGGCAAGGCTGACGCGGTGGCCGCCGTGCTGGGCAGCTGGGAACACCGCTTCGGTACCCGGCTCGTCGGCCTCGGGAGCACCGACCTCACCCTGTCCGTGGCCGCGCCCCCGACCACGTTGAACCGCGCATTGGCCATCGCGGCCGAACATCGCGCGTTCTGTCCGCGGATCTGCGGCGAGGATCAGGAGGCCTACGCCCACAGTCTCCTCAACCACCACATCTGGCGGCTCCGATGGTCGTGAGCGCGGTCCTCCGCCGCCGGGCGCTAATCCAGCAGACGGCGAGCCACGATGTACCCGGACGCCCCGTTGACGCCGTGGCCCGGCCAGGTCGCGGCGCCCAGCATCCACAGCCCCGGGATCGGGGTGTGATGCGAAGGCTGCGCGGGAAGTGGCCGGAAAAGGTAGCTCTGCGCGAGATCGTGGCTGCCACCGTACGGATCGCCAGGGCCGCAGTTGCGGTTGGCGCGCGCGAGGTCGTCCGGCGCGATGACGTGCACGGCGAGGATCGCGTCCGGCAGGTTCGGCACGTGCCGGCCGGCCACCGCCAGCACCCGGTCCGTGAAGGCCTTCTTCACCTCGTCCGTCCACCCGTCACCGGCGTCGATCTCGCCCGCCGCGTCGCCACGCGGACGCGTCGGCACGTCAAGCAGTTGCAGGCGCGCCACCGCCTTTCCCGGCGGGCACCGACTGCTGTCCACAGTGGACGGAACGTCGAGGGCGATGGTCGGCTCGGCGGGGAGCAGGTCCCGCGTCGCCTCGTTGACCGAGCGCGACAACGCGTCGAGCCCACCGGTCAGATGGGGTTCACCCGCGCTCGCCAGCCGCTCGTCGGCGAACCGGGGCGGTTCGGAAAGCGCCAGGTGCAGCTGGAAGCAGCCCCGGCCGTAGCGATAGCGGCCGGCCTGGCCACGGATCACCGGCGGCACCGCTTCGGGCGCGTCGGCGAGCAGTTCGAGATACAGCTGATCCGGGTTGACCGAGGCCAGCACGGCGCGCCGGGCGTGCACGATCTGCCCGTCCGTCACGCGGACTCCCCTGGCGCGGCCGTGCTTGAGCAGGATCCGGTCGGCTCGCCGTCCGGTCCGCACCTCACCTCCGTGCTTCTCGATCAACTCCGTCAACGTCTGGGCGAGCCGTTCACTGCCCCCTGCCGGGGTCGGCATCCCGGCCATGCCCAGCGCGACCTGGACGAGGATCACCCACAGCGCGCTGTTCACCTCGTCCGGACCGCGGCCGAGATGCAGGGCCCACGGGGCCAGGAGGCCGCGCAGCACCGGCGAGGAGAAGGTCCGGGTGAGCAGTTCACGCGCGGTGCGGGTGAACAGGTGCGCGAACTCGGAGAAGCCGCCGTCCTCGTCGTGCAGGAGCCGGTGCAGGCGGCGGCAGGCGGCCTTGGTGTTCAGGTCCGTGCCCATCAGGGCGAACACCGGCTGGATGTACGGCTCGAAGTCCTTGAGCAGCTTCGCGAACGCCTGCCCGTCGCCCGGTGCGAGACGTTCGGCCTCGGCCACGTTCTCCTCGACGGAGGAGGAGAGGACGGCGCTGCCCTCGCCGGGCATCGAGACTCCGGAGAAGTACCGCGGCTGCCGGTATTCGAGGCCCAGTTCGGTCAGCTCCGGGCCGAGCGCGGCGTAGGCGGGGCCGCCGGTGAACAGGGGATGCGCCGAGGAGAACACGTCGTGCCGGAAGCCGGGGAGCGTGAGCTCCTCGGTCCGCACCAGGCCACCGGGACGGTCGCGCTCCTCCAGTACCAGCACACTCCAGCCGTCCCTGGCCAGCATCGCTCCCGCGACCAGCGCGTTGTGCCCGCTGCCGATGATCACCGCGTCCCACGAGTCCATGGTCGGCATCCTGGTGGCCCGGCAGTCCCGGTCACCAGGGACCGCGGTCCCGGATCGCCCCGATCCGCCGGTGCCCCGCAGCACCCCGCCGAAAACCGCCAACGAAACGCTTGCCCACCTGGTTTAGACCATGCATACTTTGTTGCCGAGCACAACAAAACCCCCGGTTTGCTCGCAGAGAGGCGACAAAGATGTCCATCTCACGCTCCCTCCGGCGTCCTCGCTGGGCGGCCGCACTGGCCGCCGGCGCCGTCCTCACCCTCGGCCAGGCCGCGCTCCCCGCCACCGCTCCCGCATCCGGGGCGGGTACCGGCACCGCGGCGGCCGCCACGTTCACCGACGACTTCGACGGCCCCGCCGGAGGCGCGGTCAATGGCTCGAAGTGGCACTTCGAGACCGGCGACAACGTCAACAACCACGAGCGACAGTGGTACACCTCCGGCACGAACAACGCGGCGCTGGACGGCCAGGGGCACCTGGTGATCACCGCGCGCAAGGAGAACCCGGGCAACTACAACTGCTGGTACGGCCGCTGCCAGTACACCTCGGCACGGCTGGCCACCCAGGGCCAGTTCACCCAGACCTACGGCCGTTTCGAATCGCGGATGAAGCTCCCCCGCGGACAGGGCATGTGGCCCGCGTTCTGGATGCTCGGCAGCGACATCGGCAACGCCGGTTGGCCGAACTGCGGCGAGATCGACATCATGGAGAACATCGGCAAGGAGCCGAACACCGTGCACGGCACCATCCACGGCCCCGGCTACTCGGGCTCAGGCGGGATCGGCGCGCCCTACAACGGCCCCAACTTCTCCGACGGGTTCCACACCTTCGCCGTCGACTGGGCACCCAACTCGATCCGCTGGTCGGTCGACGGGAAGGTCTACCAGACCCGGACCCCGGCCGACCTGCACGGCAACCGGTGGGTCTTCGACCACCCCTTCTACCTGCTCCTGAACCTCGCGGTCGGCGGGTACTGGCCGGGCGACCCGGACGGCGGCACCCAGTTCCCGCAGCAACTGGTCGTCGACTACGTCCACGTCACCACCGGCTAGCGCGGTACCGCCGGGGCGATCACCGGGCTGGGCGGAAGGCAGGCGAACGGGCTTGGGCTCATTCCGCCGACGGCATTTCCGCCCGGCCCGAGCCCATGATGACAACCACCGACCACAACTCCGCGAACGCCGCCGCCGTGGATCCGGCCCCGCACCGGCGGGTCGGCCAAAGGATCGGGCCCCGGCTCGGCCGGGGCCCTGCGTTCCCGCTGGGGGCGTCCGGAACGCAGGGCGGCCGTGGCAGGACCTCTCGACTGATCCATAGCCACGCTAACCATCAGGCGGGCCGAGCACGCCGCCACGCCGCCGGTTCGTCCCCCACGCGGACGATTCGTGCCCCTTCGGGCAATCTCCGGCGTTCCTACTCGGCCGGCTCGGCCCCGGCGGCACGCTCGCGGAAGGCCTCGACGAGTTGCTGTTCGGCGTCGCCGAGGTACTTCTCGAGCAGCGCCTCCGCGGCGGCACCGTCCCCGGCCTCGATACGGTCGAGGATCTGGTGGTTGCGCTTGAGGTACGGCTCATGGAACCGGCGCGGGTCGGCCATCATGTGGAAGGCCAGCCTCAGCTCGGCGCAGACGCCCTCCATCAGCTCCTTGATCCGCTCGCTTCCGCTGATCTCGGTGATCTCGGCGTGGAAGCGGATGTTCGCGGTGCCGAGGTCCCGCCATCGGCCGCTCTCCTGCGCGACGTCGCCGTCGGCGACCGTCCGCGCCAGCCTCGCGAACGTCGCGGGCTTCTCCGTGATCCCCCGGACCGCGGAACATTCGACGAGCTTGCGGACCTTGTAGAGATCGACGACATCGGCTTCGCTCAGCACCCGGACGAAGACACCGCGGTTGAGTTCGTGGCTCAGCAACCGCTCGTGCGTGAGCAGCCGGAACGCCTCGCGCAGCGTGTTGCGGGAGACCCCGAGCGCGGTGCCGATGTCCAGTTCGGACAGACGGACACCGGGCAGGAAGTAGCCCTCCGCGATCCGGGTGCGCAGCACGCCCGCGACGCGTTCGGCCGTGCTCGTGCGGCCGAGCAGGCCACGATCCGCTTCAAGCCCCTGGCTGCCGCCCTCGATGACCACGTCATCGATCCTACGCGCGGTCACGAGAACGATAAAATCAGAGTCTTGTGGGATTGTTCAACGATCCCTACAGTGACTAGGCGAGTCAGAAAGTGTGAGCCATGCCACGATGAGCACTCACCTGTGAGGTCCCGATGAACGCGATTGCCGACACCACCACCACGAAAGATCGCCCTTTCGCCTGGTTACGCAGCCTCGGCCCGAAGGGCAGGCGCGCTTTCCTCGGCGCGTTCGGCGGCTATGGGCTCGACTCGTTCGACTACCAGACGCTGCCGCTGGGGCTCGCCGCGATCATGGCCTACTTCGGCATCTCGTCCGGGCAGGCGGGACTGCTCGGCACGACGACCCTCGTCGTTTCGGCGATCGGCGGCGTCGGCGCGGGCATCCTGGCCGACCGCATCGGCCGCGTCCGCACGCTCCAGCTCACGATCGCCATGTACACGATCTTCACCGTGCTCTGCGGGTTCGCGCCGAACTTCGAGACGCTGCTGGTGTTCCGCGCGCTGCAGGGTCTCGGCTTCGGTGGTGAATGGGCGGCGGGCGCCGCGCTGGTCGCCGAGTACGCGCAGGCACGGTACCGGGGCCGGACCGTCGCGTTCGTGCAGAGCGCGTGGGCGGTCGGCTGGGGTTTGTCGGTGGTCGTCTACACCGTCGTGTACAGCATCACCGGCCCCGATCTGGCCTGGCGCGTCATGTTCTGGGCCGGCGTCATCCCGGCGCTGCTGGTGCTGTGGCTCCGCCGCAGCGTGCAGGACGCGCCGCGCGCGGCAGAACGTCGCACGTCGACCCGCGAGCGCGGCGCGCTGCTTCGGATCTTCCGGGGCGACCTGGCCCGCACCACGCTCTTCGCCTCACTGCTGGCCACCGGCGTCCAGGGCGGCTACTACACGCTCAACACCTGGTTGCCGGCGTACCTGAAGAACACTCGCGGGCTCAGCGTCATCAACACGGGCGGCTACATGGCGTTCCTGATCTGCGGCGCGTTCATCGGCTACGTCTGCGGCGGATATCTGACAGACCTGTTGGGGCGCAAGAAAACCTTCCTGCTCTTCTCCGTGCTCTCCGCGGTACTGATCGTCGCGTACGTGCAGATCCCGGCCGGCGCGAACGGCCTCGTGCTCGTGCTCGGTTTCCCGCTCGGCTTCTCGATGTCCGCGATCTTCAGCGGGTTCGGAGCCTTCCTCGCCGAGCTGTACCCGACCGCGCTCCGCGGCACCGGGCAGGGTTTCACCTACAACTTCGGCCGCGCGGTCGGCGCGGTGTTCCCGGGCCTCGTCGGGTTCCTCGGCGCCGGCGGTGGCATCGTCATCGGAGCGGCCGGTTACGTCCTCGCGGCGCTCGCGCTGCTCGGCCTTCCCGAAACCCGCGGCCGCGAACTGCTCGCCTAGGAGGTGCTTGACGATGACGACCTACGACGACCCGGCGACGTTGACCCCCGCCGAAGCACGCGCGGTGTTCCGCACCGGCACGGAGCGCCCGACGACGGGCTGGGCACGCGGCTACACCCAGACGAACCTCATCGCGGTGCCCGAGGACTGGGCCTACGACGTCCTGCTGTTCTGTCAGCGCAATCCGCAGGCCTGCCCGGTACTGGATGTGAGCGATCCCGGCGATCCAGGCAGCAGGCTCGCCTCGGACGCGGATCTACGCACCGACCTGCCGCGCTATCGCGTCTGGCAGAACGGCGCGCTCTCCGGCGAGGTCTCCGACGCCAGCGGACTGTGGCGCAGCGACATGGTGGCCTTCTCGATCGGCTGCAGCTTCAGCTTCGAATCGATACTGGCCGCCGAGGGCATCCCGCTGCGGCACAACGACCAGGGCCGCAATGTCGCCATGTACGTGACGAACGTCGAATGCGAACCGGCGGGCAGGCTGCACGGGCCGATGGTCGTCTCGATGCGGCCGATCCCGGAAGACCGCGTCGGCGACGCCATCCGGCTCACCCGCGCGATGCCCGCGGTGCACGGGGCGCCGGTGCACGTCGGCGATCCGCGTACGCTCGGCATCGAGGACCTCGACCGGCCGGACTTCGGTGACCCGATCGACGCCGAGCCCGGCGACGTCCCCGTGTTCTGGGCGTGCGGGGTGACCCCGCAGGCGGCCCTGATGGCCTCGCGGCCGCCGTTCGCGATCACGCACGCACCCGGCTACATGTTCATTTCCGACCGGCTCGACAGCGAATATCGGGTGGACTGATGGATCTCAACAGCGATCTCGGAGAAGGTTTCGGCGCCTGGCGGATGGGCGACGACGAGGCGATGCTCGACATCGTCACCAGCGCGAACGTCGCGTGTGGTTTCCACGCCGGGGATCCCGGGGTGATGCGGCGCGTGTGCGCGCTCGCGGCCGAACGCGGCGTGACCATCGGGGCGCATGTCGGCTACCGCGACCTGGCGGGTTTCGGCAGGCGGGCACTGGACATCACGCCCGAGGACCTGGCCGACGACGTGCTGTACCAGATCGGCGCGCTCGACGCGTTCGCGCGCGCGGCGGGCAGCCGTGTCCGGTACGTCAAGCCACACGGGGCGCTCTACAACACCGCGGCGGTCGACCCGGATCAGGCCGCCGCCGTGGTCGAGGCACTGCGCCGGTACGACCCCGGTCTCGCGCTGCTCTGCCCGCCAGGCTCGGAAATGCAGCGCCAAGCCGAAAAAGCGGGCATCGCGAGCTACGCCGAGGCGTTCGCCGACCGCGCTTACACCCCGGAGGGCCGCCTGGTGTCGCGCCGGGAGCCCGGCGCCGTACTGCACGAGGCGGACGCCGTGGCCGAACGCGCGGTCGCCATGGCCACCACCGGCACAGTGTCCGCTGTGGACGGACAGGTGCTCGCGCTGAACCCGGCTTCCCTGTGCGTGCACGGTGACACCCCGGGCGCGGTGGAGCTGGCGAGGCGGATTCGTGACGGGTTGACCGAAGCCGGGGTCAAGCCCGCACCGTTCGTGCCCGCCGGATGACCGGGAAGAACGTGGAAGTCCACATGCGACAGTGGCGGGTCTCGCCGTACGGCCGCCGGGCGGTGCTCGTCGATCTCGACGGGCAGGAGGACGTGCTCGGCCTGCACGACGCGCTCGAACAGGAGCAGCCCGACGGCGTGACCGAGCTCGTCCCGGCGGCACGGACGCTGCTGGTGCGGTTCGACCCGGACCGCACCAGCCACGAGCGGCTGACCGACGACCTGCTCCGGCACTCCACAGTGGACGTTTCCGCGCGGGCGGAGCGCGAGGTCGTCATCGAAGTCCGCTACGACGGCGAGGATCTGGGCGAGGTCGCTGAGTACACCGGGCTGTCGGTGGCCGAGGTGGTGGAACGCCACGAGCAGGGCGGATACGTCGCGGCGTTCTGCGGTTTCGCACCGGGTTTCGCCTACCTGACCGGGCTCGATCCGGTGCTGCACGTGCCGCGGCGGGCCACGCCGCGCACCCGGGTGCCCGCCGGGTCGGTCGCGATCGCCGGCGAGTACACGGCGGTGTACCCGAACTCGTCGCCCGGTGGCTGGCGCCTGCTCGGCCATACCGGACACCCGGTGTGGGACGTCGAACGGGCGCGGCCGAACCTGCTCACCCCAGGCACCCGAGTGCGGTTCGCCAGGACGCGCCGATGACCGCGAAGCTCGACGTACTGCGCCCGGGCCCGTTCGCCACCGTGCAGGATCTGGGCCGTCCCGGCCTGGCGGCGATCGGCGTCGGCCGCTCCGGCGCCGCGGACCGCGGTGCGCTTCGCCTGGCGAACCGGCTGGTCGGCAACCCCGAGGGGCACGCCGCGCTGGAGACCGCGCTCGGCGGGCTCGCCCTGCGGGCCTCGGAGACGGTGACCGTCGCCGTCACCGGGGCACCGTGCCCGATCACCGCCGGAGGCCGCGCGGCCGGGCCGAACGCGCCGATCGTCCTGCGTCCCGGTGACGAGCTGGCGCTCGGCACGCCGGAACGTGGTTTGCGGTGCTACGTCGCGGTTCGAGGCGGCCTCGACGTCCCCGCGATCCTCGGCGCCCGCGCGACCGACACCCTCGGCAAGCTGGGCCCGCCGCCGCTCGCGGCCGGGATGTCGCTGCCGGTCGGGAGTGTCGTGCTCGGCCCGCCCGCGGTGGATCTCGCACCACGCCCCGGCCTTCCGGCCGAGCCGTGCCTGCGGATCACCCCGGGACCACGGCTGGACTGGTTCACCGGCGACGCACTGTCCACAATGGTCTCGCGGCCCTACACCGTTACGTCCGATGTGGACAGAGTCGGCATCCGGTTCACCGGCCCGCAACTGAGCCGCGTCCGCGATGGCGAGTTACCACCCGAGGCGTGCGTGCCGGGCGCACTGCAGGTGCCGCCATCGGGCGCGCCGATCCTCTTCCTCGCCGATCACCCGGTGACCGGTGGCTATCCGGTGATCGCGGTCGTCGACGAGGACGATCTCGACCTCGCCGCCCAGCTCCGTCCCGGGATCTCGGTCCGGTTCACCGCCTCGGGCGCGTGAGCAGCCAGGCGAGGTTGACGACCGCGAGCGAGCCCCAGATCCAGCACAGCACCGTCGGCTCGAACTGCGCGACAACCGTCGCGAACGCGCCGAAGGCCACCGTGCCCAGCACGACCCCGGCACCACGACCGGCATCGAGCGCGCTGCGCAGGGGACCGGGTTCGGCCAGCCGCTCGGCGAGGTAGGCATCGAAGGCCTCGGCCACACGGTCGTCGATCTCGTCGCGCAGCACCGGGTCGAGACGCTCAGGCATGAGCCACCGCCAGCGGCCGCGTAGCCCGCGAAACGACAGCCGGCGCCGTCTTGCGCAGTGCGACGAAGACGCACACCGCGGCCAGCGGCAGTTCGAGCGCGAGCGCCATGATCAGCGACACCACGACGTCGCTGCCCGCGGTCAGCACGTCGAACCAGGCGTCCACGAACAGGAGCACCGCCGTCCCGATCGACGCGAGCGGCGCCCGGTGATCGCCCCGCCGGACCAGCCACGCCGTGGCGAGCAGCCCGAGGGCCTCCAGCAGGTCCAGCCCCACCCACGCGACACGCCAATGCTGCGCGGGGTAGGCGTCGGGCAACGTCGCCCAGAGCACGCCGATCCACGGCAGCAGGCCCGCTCCCGCGAGCAGGAACAGCCTTCCGGCCAGGTCTTTCCGCATGACAGCCCCCGATAGGTCGCGGCGCCGGTGCGCCTCGCCGACCAAGTTAGCCGATTGCAGAGACTTTTTGCAAACTTGCTTTGCAGTACTTCTCTGCAATACGGTGACCGCATGGCGGAACGTCCCGAGCGCCGCGTACTCACCGGCGCGGACATCAAGGCGCTGTACAAGGCGCTGTCCAATCCGGTGCGCCGCGACATCCTCAGCTACCTCGGGGACCACGGCGAAGCGAACTCGACCAGCGTCGCGAAGGCACTCGGCGAGAGCACCGGGACGACGAGCTACCACCTGCGCAAACTCGCGGATCTGAAGCTGATCGCCGAGATCGAGGAGCGCTCCACCGGGCGCGAGCGCTGGTGGCGGTCGCTGACGAAGGACATCTACACCCCGCCCGGCCTGGAAATGACCCCGGACGAGCGCGAGGCCGCGACCAAGCTCGGCGCGCTCAAGATGAGCCACGACCTCGGGCTCGTCGTCAGCGCGTACAGCGGCTACGACACCGCCGGAGGCTGGAACCAGATCTACCGCAGCGGGCTGCGGATGACCGAAGAGCAGATCACGTCGTTCGTCGAGGAGTACCAGAACCTCATCTGGAAGTACGTGAACGAGCCCGGCGAAAAGCCGCCCGGCTCACGGCAGATGGCCGTGCGGCTGTACATGCTGCCCGACGAGGGCCCGCACCCGACACCGCCCAAACTGGACGGCGACGAGGACTAATGCCGCCTCATCCCCTCCGCCCGCCCTCAACGGTGGAGCTACGCTCCCATGCCCAGCCCTGACACGCGGAGCGTCAGATTGAGCCTGCCGGTCAGGCCCAGCGCCGGTTCCGCCGTGCCCGGCAGGGTTTTCGGCACTCCGTGATAGGCGAGCCGCGACGCGCCACCGAACACGAACAGATCGCCCGAGCCGAGTTCGACGTCGGTGTACGGCTGCCCGCGATTCTCCGTGTTCCCGAAGCGGAACACACAGGTGTCGCCGAGGCTGAGGGACACCACAGGTTCAAGGCCGCGTTCGTCCTTGTCCTGATGCATCCCCATCCGCGCGGCGGCGTCGTAGAAGTTCACGAGCGCGACGTCCGGCCGGTAGTCCTCGGCGGGCGAGCCGTACGCGTCCGCCAGCCCGCGGCGCCCGAGATCACCGAGCCAGTCCGGGAACGGCAGCACCGGCGAGCCGTCGCCGTCGTCGATCGTGCGCGAATAGCGGTAGGGATACCAGTGCCAGCCGAGGCAAACCGTGCGCACGGACATCACGCCCCCGCTCGGCAACCGCGCCGACCGGTAGCCGCGCCAGCTCCGGCAGGCCTCGACCAGCTCACGTTGCGCGTCGAGATCGAGCCAGCCCGGCACGTGCACCGCGCCGGGTGCGATCTCGGCCCGCGGACGGGGAAGCAGCGCGTTCACCCCGGCGATTCTGCCACCGGGCACACCGCGTAGCCGCTCGCTATCCGCCGCGCGACGTTCGCACTTTTTCCGGCACCTCGGCTCGCCAGCCGAGCATTACCCGCTGACCCCGGAAAGCCACATTCGCCGCCACAAGCCTCCGCATTCCTCGCTCGAATGGCGCAGTCCCGAAGTCACGCAGCCGAGTTCCTCTGCTCTGCGTCACCATTCGTCCAAGACTGCCACAGAACTGTGATCCACGGCACACTCGATCGGCAACGGGGCGGTCACGTGACCAGTGACCGCCTCCCCGGCTACCGCGCGTGTTCATGAGGAAGGCCGCACGGGGTGGCCCTGCCCCGCGGCGGGCCGAGCAGCCGGATCAGCGAACCGCCCGGCACACCGAGGATGTCCTCGAGATTCCGCAACGCCCGCAACGATTCCGACCGCTCCGGCCGGCACCGTCCCGACTGCCAATGGCTCAGTGTGGCAAGGCTGAGCGAAGTCCCCCTGCTCCGCAAGCGATAGCGGATGCGATCGAGGCCGAGCCCTCTGGCCCGGATCGCCGCGCGCAACGCCTCGGCGAACGGGCCCGTTTCGAGCAACCGTTCCAGTTCGCTCCCCGTGCGTTCCCCCCGGTCGATGGTCCTTGGTCGTTGACCGGTCATGGTTATTTCGCTCCGAGCTACAGCTGGTGAGAACACTGGAGCGTAGGCGCCGCGCGGCAGGATCGGAAGGGTGCTCACCCAGGTGCTTCAGGCGAGCGCACGCAGCGATCGGGCAATGGCCGCGAAGGGCTGGAGATAGCCGGAATTGACTGTGGCGTACGAGATCCCCCACTTCTCTCGCCAGCCGAGAAGTGTGTCGGTGGCCTGTCCGGGATCGGCGGGGAGCACGGTCACCGCGCCGGACGCGGCGAGTTCCGGGACGTCGACTCCGGCGAACCGCGCGACGTGCGGTGCCGGCTCGTCCCCGATCGCCATCAGGTTCACCGCCAGCTCGATCTCGCCGAGCCGCGCACCCGCGAGCTCGCGGAACTTGTCCACAATGGACAGCGCTTCGTCCGGCGTGGTCCGCGGCAGCCAGGAGAACGTGACGATGTCGGCCTCGCGGGCGGCCAGCGCGAGCATCTTCGGCCCCCGCGCGGCCATGAGCAGCTTCGGCCGGTCCGGCGTGCTCTTGATCAGCTCGATGGTGGCTTCCAGCCGCTCGATGCGCTGCGCCATCCCGGGGTAGTCCCTGCCCAGCGACCGGGCGTGGTCGTCGGCACCGGGACGGCCGGCGCCGAGGCCGAGTTCGAACCGGCCACCCGTCTGCCGGTGCAGCGTGCGGACCTGCCAGTCGAGCTGGCGCGGGTCGCGGAACGGGTCGGCGAGCACGAACGTGCCCACCCGGAGCGTGCTGGTGACCGCGGCGGCGGCCGGGACGAGCGTGAGCGGGTCGGAGCCGGCGACCGGGTCGGTGGCCAGCATCGTGTCCAGGCCGAGCTGCTCGACCTGCTTCGCCTGCGCGGTCCACGCGGCCAGGTCCGGCGAGAACCCGGCGACGATCCCGAAGCGGAAGGATTTCGATGTCATGCGGCCATCCTGCGCCGACGGACCTGGCCGCCACATCCGCTCCAGGACGTCAACCGCGGATACGTCGCTCAGCGCAGGGCGACCGACAACGCCTGCGCGATCTCCTTGCCGATGGCGTGCGTGGCGGTGTCCGGCGGCGAGCCCACCTTGACGACCATCGGACCGCCGAAGGGCTGACGCTCGACGACCTCGATCCGTTTGCCGAGCCCGATGGCGTGCTCGGTCAGATACCGCAGCAGCTCCGGATCGGTGTCCCAGACCCGCACGATCTCGCCGACGGCTCCGGGCGGCAGATCGTCGAGGATCCGCATCGGCAGCTCCTCGACACTGCCGTCGGGTGCCGGGATGGGGTCGCCGTGCGGATCGCGCACCGGGTTGCCGAGCTTCGCCGCGATGCGTTCGACCAGCCTGTCGGACACCGCGTGCTCCAGCGCGTCGGCCTCGGCGTGCACCTCGTCCCAGGTGTAGCCGAGTTCGGACACCAGGTACGTCTCGATCAGCCGATGCCGCCGCAGCACCGACCGGGCCAGCTGCCTGCCCTCGCCGGTCAGCTCGATCCCGCGGTAGGGCACGTGCGCGACCAGGCCCAGCTGCGCGAGCTTCGTGACCATGCCCGAAGCCGACGACGGGCTCACCTCGAGCCTGCCGGCGAGCGAAGCGTTGGTGACCGCCTCACCCCGCTCGACCAGCCCGTAGATCACGCGGACGTAGTCCTCGACCGACGAAGACCTCCGGACCGAACCATCACCCATGCCGAATACGATACGGCGTGATCAGGGTCGCCAGCGGTAGCGGATCCATCCCGGCACCGGTTCGGCGCCGAGATCGGCGTAGAACGCTTCGCCCTTTTCGTTCCCCGCCTGCATGTCCCACTCGACCCGCCCGGTCGTCCGCGCGCGCAGCGCGTCGAGCAGCTCGCGGCCGAGCCCGTGCCGCCGGTACTCCGGCCGGATGAACAGATCGTCCAGCCAGATCCCCGGCCGGGCCTCCCAGGTCGAGAAGTTCCAGCTGCAGAACGCGAAACCCGCGACCTTGTCCGGGTCCCCCGGCACGGTGGCGATCAGCACCCACGCCTTGGGCTCCGGCCCGAACAGGTGACCGCTCATCTCGGCGCGGTCGAGCTTCAGCTCGGTGTTTCCCTCGTACTCCGCGTGTTCCTCGATGAGCGCGCAGATCTCCTCCGCGTCCTCGAACACCGCTTCCCGGACCGGCATCGGCCAGCACTCCTCTCGGTCGTCAGTTCGGGGCCTCGTAGCGCAGCTCGCCGCCGACGGCGGTGGCCAGCACCCGAGCATCGTCCATAGTGGACTCGTCGGTCGGGTCGGCCGACAGCACGGCGAAGTCCGCGAGCTTGCCGGGTGTCAGCGTTCCCAGATCATTCTCGGCGAAGACGGCGTACGCCGAGCCTTGGGTGTAGGCCCGCAACGCCTCGCGCGGGGAAAGCGCTTCCTGCGGACCGAACGGGGCACCGGAGGACGTCCGGCGCCGCACCATGTCGGCGAGCGCGAGCAGCGGGGCGCCGTTCACGACCGGGCGATCGGAACTCGCGGGCAGCACGCATCCCGCGTCGAGCAGGCTCTTCAGCCGGTAGCACCACGCGACCCGCTCCTCGCCGAGCGCGGCACGCATCCCGTCGCCGAGTTCGTTGACGAACCGGCCCTGCGGGGACGGGATCAGGCCGAGACGCGCCATCCGTGTCAGCTCGTCCGGCTGCAGGACCGCGCAGTGCTCGATCCGGTGCCGGTGATCGGCGCGCGGATGCGCGGCCAGCGCGGCCTCGTAGGCGTCGAGGACGACGGTGATCGCCCGGTCCCCGATCGCGTGCGTCGCGATCTGCCAGCCCGCCTCGTGCGCCCGCATGATCGTCCGCGCGAGTTCGTCCTCCGGCAGCTGGAAGTAGCCGCGGTTGTCCGGCTCGCCCGCGAACGGCTCGTGCATGGCGCAGGTTTTGCCGACCAGCGAACCGTCGGCGAACAGCTTCATCGGGCCGATGCGCAGCCACTCGTCGCCGAGCCCGGTGCGCAGACCAAGATCCAGGCCGAAACCCGCGCCGTCGCTCAGTTCGTGCAGTACCGGCGCGCCCACCATCACCGTGGCTCGCACGCGCAACAGCCCGCGTTCGCGAGCCAGCTGGTACGCCGCCAGTTCCGCCGGGGACTCGCCGACGAGCCCGCCGCCGATCCCGGCCTCCTGGACACTGGTGATGCCCTCGGACAGGTACACCTCGCTCGCCCGGCCGAGACCGCGAACCAGCGTTTCCGTCGGGGTCGGGTAGGTCAGCGGGTCCAGCAGCCGCTGGGCCTGTTCCCGCAACAGCCCGGTCGGCGAGCCGCCGTCGTCGAGCACGAGGTCCCCGCCCACCGGCACGTTGCCGACGTCCAGCCGGTCGAGCACCGCGGTGTTGACCACGCACATGTGCCCGGAAGTGTGCTTGAGCTGCACGAGCTTTCCCGGGGCCGCGCGATCGAGACCATGGCGGTCGGGATGGCCGCCGACGAGCTTGTTCTGGTCGTAGCCGCTGCCGACGACCCAGCTGCCGTCGGGCAGTTCGGCCGCCCGGCGCGCGATCGCGGCGTAGACCTCCTCGACGCCGCGGCAGTCGCTGAGCGGGACATGGTCGAGCGACATCCCGTACCAGGCCATGTGGTTGTGCGCGTCGTGGAAACCGGGGACGACCACCGAGCCGCCGAGGTCGACCCGCCGACGCGCCGACAACGCTTCGGCGTCCTCGCCGAGCGCCACGATCCGCCCGTGCAGGACGGCCAGCGCACTCGTCGTGGTTTCCCCGGTCAGCACCAGGGCGTTCTCGTAGACCGTGTCGACCCGCATGAATCGGACCCTATCGATCGATCGATCGAACGTCTAGGCTCGCCCTCATGAGCACCGTGGACCTCGCCGTCGCCGACGGCATCGCCCAGATCCGGCTGAACCGGCCCGAGCGGCTGAACGCCGTCGCCCCGGCACTGGTCGACGACCTGCTGGCCGCACTCGACGAGGTCGCGCGCGGCGACGCCCGCGTGGTCGTCCTGTCCGGGAACGGCCGCGCGTTCTGCGCGGGTCACGACCTGAAAGAGCCCACCCCGGAGGGTGATTCACGGGCCAGGCTCGATCGGTTGCAGGACGTGACGCGGCGGCTGCGCGCGTTGCGGCAGCCGGTGATCGCCGCGGTGCACGGCTACGCGATCGGCGCGGGCGCGGAGTTCGCGCTGGGCTGCGACCTGATTCTCGCCGCCGAGGACGCGGTGTTCCGCTTCCCCGAGGTCTCGCTCGGGCTGAGCGTCACCGGGGCGGCGTCGCGGCTGCTGCCGTTGCTGGTCGGACCGCTCAAGGCGAAGGAACTGCTGCTGCTCGGCGACCGGATCTCCGGAACGGAGGCGCACGAACTGGGGCTGGTCAACGCGGTCTTCCCGGCAAGCGAACTCCCGGAGCGCGCACTCGACTGGGCGGCGAAGATCGCCGCGCATCCGGCGGAGGCCGCCACGATGGCCAAGCGAGTCCTCGACTCGGGCATCGACAACGCGCTGGAATCCGCGCTGGAACTGGAAGTCAGCCACGCGCTGGTCACCGAGCACTCGGCCGCGGTGCGCGCGTCCACCGAAGCGTTCCGGAGCCGGGCATGACGCCGTTGCGCGAGTGCACCACCCTGGTCGAACTGCTCACCCGCGCCGCCGAACTCTGGCCGGAGCGGACCGCCTGGATCTTCGACGAAACGGGCGAGCGGCTCACCTTCGCCGAAGTCGACCGCCGCAGCTCACGGCTCGCGCTCACCCTGCTCGACCTCGGCGTCCGTGCCGGTGACCGGGTCGCGGTGATGCTGCGCAACCAGCCGGAATTCCCGCTCCTGTGGCTCGCGCTGGCGAAACTCGGCGCGGCGCTGGTGCCGGTGAACACGAACTACCGGGAGTTCGACGGCGCCCATGTGCTGCGCCATTCCGGCGCGCGATTCGCCGTCGTCGCGGCGGAATTCGCCGAACTGATCGGCCGTGTCGCACCGGAAACCGCACTCGAGCGGACGCTGACGATCGACGAACTCACCGCACTCACCCCTGGCATCGGCGCGGCCCGGTTCACCACCACCGCCGAGCGGCCGGTCAACATCCAGTACACCTCGGGCACCACCGGCGCGCCCAAGGGCTGCGTGCTGCCCAACCGGTACTGGACGACGCTCGCGATCAGCCTGGCCACCGACTTCCCCGCCGTCGGCGAGGACGACGTCTTCCTGACCGCGCAACCGTTCCACTACATCGATCCACAGTGGAATGTCGCGTTGGGACTCGCGGGCGGCGCAACGCTCGTTGTGCTGGACCGCTTCCACCCCACGACGTTCTGGTCGAAGGTCCGCGAATACGAGGTCACCTGGTTCTACTGCCTCGGCATGATGCCCGCGCTGCTGCTGCGCCAGCCTCCGCACGAGGACGACCGGAACCACCGGGTCCGCGCCGTCACCGCGTCGGCGATCCCGGTGGAGCTGCACGCGGAACTGGAGGAACGCTGGGGCGTGCCGTGGTACGAGGCGTTCGGGATGACCGAGACCGGCGGCGACATCCGGATGACCGCGGCCGACCACGACGAGACGGTCGGCACCGGCTGCCTCGGCCTGCCCAACGCCGCCCGCGAGGTGATGATCGCCGGCGACGACGACAAGCCGTTGCCACGCGGGGAAACCGGACAGCTGCTCATCCGCGGGGTCGGGCTGATGCACGGCTACCACGACGATCCGGAAGCGACCGCGCGTGCCTTCGCGGGCGGTTGGTTCCACACCGGTGATCTGGCCAAAATGGACGATCGGGGCCGGGTCTACTACGTCGGGCGCACCAAGGACATGATCCGCCGCAGCGGGGAGAACGTGTCCGCCGACGAGGTGGAACGCGCGCTGCTCCTGCATCCCGCGGTGAAGCTGGCGGCCGTCGTCGCGGTGCCCGACGAGTTGCGCGGCGAGGAGATCAAGGCCTATGTCGTCCGCGACGGCGATCGTCCCGAACCCGCCGAACTGGCCGAGTTCTGCGCGGAGAAGCTCGCCTACTTCAAGATCCCGCGGTTCTGGGCCTTCCCGGACGAACTGCCGCTGACGCCGTCCGAACGGGTCGCGAAGGGCGAACTGCGGAGGATCGCCGACCCGCGCGCGGGCAGCTGGGACCGGACGGCGGGCCGATGGCTGTGACCAGTCGCGAGCGCGTCCGCGCCGCGGCCGTCAAACTCTTCGCCGCCAAGGGTTTCCACGGCACCGGCATCCGGGATCTCGCGCAGGAGGCGGAACTGTCCTCGGCCAGCCTGTACCACTACATGGGCACCAAGGAGGATCTGCTCGTCGACATCATGACCACCGCGCTGCGCCGCCTGCTCGACGCCGCGCGCCAGGCCGTCGCCGAGTCCGCCGGCCCGGTCACCCGGGTACGCACGCTCGTGGCGCTGCACGTCCTCGCGCACGCGGTCCAGCCAGAGGAAACCCGGGTGGTGGACAACGAAGTGGACGCCCTGTCCGACGAATCACGCGAACGGGTCGTCGCGTTACGGGACGACTACGAAAAGCTCTGGTCCGACGCCATCGAGGAGGGCGTGGCGGCCGGTGTTTTCCACACCACACATCCGGCTGTCACCCGGTTGGCGCTCCTGGAGATGTGCAACGGCGTCGCCCGGTGGTATTCGCCACGCGGGCCGCTCTCCCTCGACCAGCTGGCCGCGCATTACGCCGAACTCGCGCTGCGGGTCCTCGGCTGTGAATGTCCGGCCGGTGTTTCGGAGTTGCGGCGGGAGCGCGAAATGGTCGCGAAAGTGTGGGGAGTGCCCGTTTAGCGGCGCTTTTACCACCGTACGCCTTGCCCCGGGCGCGTGTGTGGGGGACGCTCGAAGGGTGACTGAGCAAACGATCCAACTGGAACTGGACGACTCGGGTCTCGCACCTGGTCTGCCGACCCCGGCAAACCCCCGCGATCAGGTGCAGGACGTGCCTTACCGCCCCGTGGAGTTCCGTGACGACGACCTCCCCGCGGCACTGGAACGGTGTGCGGGCTGGCTACGTCAGGCCCAGGAGTGGCTCGGTGAGCCGCTGGACGTGCTGGCGATCCACCTCGACTACGACGAACGGCAGGGTTCGCCCTACTACGACGTCAAGCTGCTGTGCAACGAGGAGGACCTGGCGGGCGTCCCCATCGCGCTCCGGAACCAGAAGTAGGAACCTGAAGTGCCGTTAAGGCCACCTTACGGGCGTCAGACGCCCGTAAGGTGGCCTTAACGGCAGGTCGGGTCAGCCGCGCTGGGTGCGGACTCCGAGGAGCACGTCCTCCCAGGACGGCACGATCGGATGATTCTTCTTCGCCTTGGCCCGCTGCGGCTGCTCGTCGGTCTCCCGGACGTCCTCGTCGCCCTCCGGCGGGACGCGCGGGATCTCCCGGGTGTCGTCCTCGGGGTCGTGCTCAGGTTCGGTTCGCGGCGCCTCGATCGCCTTGGCCTCGAGGGATTCCGCGGAGTCCAGCGTCGGCTGCACGGCGGGCTCGCGGGCCGGGTCCAGCGCGCGCACGGTGCGCGGCGCGCGGTAGGAGTTCGGGTTGAGCAGGCCCTCGGCGTTCTCGTCCAGCGCGTGCACGGTGCCGCCGTGCGCCCCCGGCGAGAACGACCAGTGCGCGCGGTTGTCCGAACGGCCCGCCTTCCATTGCAGCACGACGACCCAGCGGCCGTCGTCACCGCGCCAGGAGTCCCACTTGGCCTGCGTGTAGTCGTGACCACGGACCCCGAAGGCGTAGGCGATCACCTCGCCGAGCGTCTGCACGTCGGGGCCGTCCTCACGGACCGGGTGCGCGCTCTGGGCGAGTTCGGCGGTGCGGGACCGCTCCAGCAGCACGGGGTAGGCGAAGCGCTCGACGCGCTGCACCGGCACCCCGGCACTGCTCGCCACCTGCTCGACGGACTCACCGGCCCGGATTCGCGCCTGGATCTCGCGTGGCCGCATCTGGCTCTCCAACTCGATTTCGATCTGGCCCAGCCGGGTGATGTCACCCCTCGCCGCCGCGCGCAGTCTCTCATCGGCCGGGAGCAGAAAGCGCGTACGGCTCGCCGGGTCTTCGCACACGATGGACTTTCCGTCCTCGTGCAGCCCGACCACCCGTAGCGCGCGCATTGTTCGCCTCCCCGATTCTTCACCTTTGTGGGTGCTTACGTTAGAACGGCGCGTCGGCTTGACGTGCGAGGCGCGCCGAGCCTTGACCGACCTGTTTCACTCTTGATCTTTGTGTCACGCATCCTCTGCCACCGTAGCGAAACCGGTGTGTGTGACGCGCCGAATACTGTGCGTCACGATTGGGTGTACTTCGGTGGTCACCCGGGCAGCCGGACGTCGACGGTCAGGCCGCCGCGGGGATTCGCCCGCGCCGCGGCGGCGCCACCGTGTGCCTCGGCGACCGACCGCACGATCGACAGCCCCAGCCCGGCGTGCGCGGCCGAGCCGGTGCGTTCGGGGGTGCCGCGCCGGAATGGCTCGAACAGCTCCGCGGCGCTTTCCGCGGGCACCGGCCTGCCCGAGTTCCGCACGCTCAGCGCGGGTTCGCCGCTGACGTCGACGTGCACCCAGCCGCCACGGACGTTGTAGTCGATCGCGTTGCTCACCAGGTTCGTCACCAGCCGTTCGAGCAGCACCGGATCGCCCGCGACGGTCCTTGGCCGCAACCGCGTCTCCACCGTCACCCCGGCCGCCTCGGCCTGCGCCGACGTCGTCCGGACGACCGAGCGCACGACCTCGTCGAGCCGCACCGGCGCGCGGGCGGTCAGGCCACGATCGCTGCGTGCCAGTACCAGGAGGCCCTCGATCATCCGCTCGCTGCGCTCGTTGGTGTGCAGCAGATGGGCGCCGAGCTTGCGGAGTTCCGGGGTCACCTCCGGATCGGCGAGCGCGACCTCGATCAGGGTGCGCTGCACGGCCAGTGGTGTCCGCAGCTCGTGGGACGCGTTGGCGACGAACCGTTTCTGGCTGTCGAACGACTCGGCGAGCCGGTCGAGCATGCCGTCGAAGGTGTCAGCGAGATCCTTGAGCTCGTCGTGCGGGCCGTCGTGGTTGATGCGCCGGTCGAGTTTGCCCGCCTCCAGCTTCCGCGCGGTCGAGGTGATGTCGTGCAGCGGACGCAGCGCCCTGCTCGCCATCAGCCAGCCGAAGAGCACCGCGAGCGCGGCCGCGACCAGCAGCGCCACCGCGGAGCCGAGTACCAAAGTGGACAGTGTCGAGCTGCGGTAGCCGTCGACGACGTCGGTTGCCACGCCCGCGACCACCCCGGCTTGGCTGACCTCCAGCGTCGTCGACGGCGGGAGCGTCTCGGCCAGAGGCAGGCGGGCCGCCACGGCGGTGCTCGCGTATTTCGCAGGCTCGGGCAGGGAGCTGTCGACCAGCAGGTAGTTGATCACCAGCAGGGCCACGCCCGCCAGCAGGAACAGGCCGCCGTAGAGCGCGGTGAGCCGGGTGCGCACCGACAGCCGGACGCGCTTCACCGTGCCCCGCCGAACCGGTAGCCCGCGCCCGGCACGGTCTCGATGACCGGGGGTTCGCCCAGCTTGCGCCGCAGCGTCATCACGGCGACCCGGACGGCGTTGGTGAACGGGTCCGCGTGCTCGTCCCACGCCTTTTCCAGCAGATCCTCCGGGCTGACCACCGTGCCGCTCGCGCGCATGAGTACCTCCAGCACCGCGAACTCCTTCGGCGACAACGGCAGGAAACGGCCGTCGCGGGAGGCCTGGTGCCGGGGCAGGTCGAGCACGACGCCGTCGCTTTCCAGTACCGGCGGCAGGGCGGGGCGGGCGCGCCGGGCCAGTGCCTGGACCCGGGCGACCAGCTCGGCGAAGGCGAACGGCTTGGTGAGGTAGTCGTCCGCGCCGAGACCGAGGCCGCGGACCCGGTCGGTGACCTCGGCGGCCGCGGTGAGCATCAGCACCCGTGCCTCGCCGCCCGCCGCGACCACCGCCGAGCAGACGTCGTCGCCGTGCACCTTGGGCAGGTCGCGGTCGAGGACGACGACGTCGTAGCCGTGTACGCCGACGCGTTCCAGCGCCTGTTCGCCGTCGTAGCAGACGTCGACCGCCATCGAATAACGGCGCAGTCCTTCGGCGATCGAATCCGCGAGCAGCAGCTCGTCCTCCACAACCAGCACACGCACATCGGTCAGTCTGCACCGCGGGGACATAAGCACCGGATAAACAACTTCGCTTAACGCGCGGAAATCACCCGGCCCGTAGAAATCCGGGCCGAGGCGGGTCCGGTTCGTCGGGGGCCGGACCCGCCCTTCGACCGAAAGGGAGATGCGGATGAAAACGCGGATGGCGATCCTCGGTGCCGGGGTGGCACTGGCCGTTTTGGCCGGCTGTTCGTCCGGTGACGGCGGCTCGAAGGTCGCTTCGATTTCGACGCCGCCGAAAAGCGGGAGCCAGGCGCCCGCGGCGGGCGGCAATGGGCAGACCGACAAAGCCGCGGATATGGACGCGATGCGTGCCTACGCGAAGTGTATGCGCGAACACGGCGTCGACATGCCCGACCCGACGGACGGCGGGATGATGTCGCTCCCCGCGATGACGCCGGGCGACACGAAGCTGGAAGGGGCGACCGCGGCCTGTAAGAAGCTGCTGCCCAACGGCGGCGAGGTCAAGAAGCCGACGCCCGAGGAGCTGGACAAACAGCGGCAGCAGGCCAAGTGCATGCGTGAGCACGGCGTGAACATGTCCGACCCGACCACCGACGGTGACAGCCAGGGCATCACGATCGACGGGGGCGACGGCTCGAAGTTCGAAGAGGCGGCGAAGGCGTGTGGCCTCGGGATCGGGATGTCGGCGCGGAAATGAACCAGCACAGGACACGGCGACGGACGCGATGGTTCATCGCGGCGGCGGCCGCGATCGTGGTACTCGGCACCACCTCCGTGGTGATCATGACCCAGGTCGCCTCCGGCAGCCCGAGCGCGACGCCGCCACCGAAACCCGTCGCTACCGCCGAAGTGGTCAAGACCGACCTGAGCGAGGAACAGGACGTCGACGGGCAACTCGGGTACGGCAAGGAAAATCCCGTGGCGGGCAGGAAGAACGGCACGATCACCGCGTTACCGTCCACAGGGGACACCATCGGCAGGGGAAAGCCGGTGTACCACGTGGACGCCAAGCCGGTGCCGTTGTTCTACGGGAACCTGCCCTTCTATCGGGACCTCTCCGACGGGGTGGACAAGGGGCCGGATGTCAAGGAGCTGGAGGAAAACCTGCAGGCGCTGGGTTTCGGCGGTTTCGGTGCTCCGGACGAGAAGTTCACGGCGGCCACGGCCGCGGCGGTGAAGCGGTGGCAGAAATCGCTCGGGCTCGAGCAGACCGGGACGTTCGGCCAGGGCGACGTCGTCCTCGCGCCGGGCGAGATTCGCGTGGCGTCGGTGTCGGCGCAGCTCGGCGGCCCCGCCGCGGGTGACGTGCTCAAGTACAGCGGTACCGGGCGCGTCGTGGAGGTCAAACTCGATGTCGCGAAGCAGAGCCTCGCAGCACGGGGCGCGAAGGTCAACGTCGTGGTGAACGGTCGCACGTCGACCGGCACGGTCGCCGAAGTCGGCCGGGCCGCCGAGAACGGCAAGGACGCGCAGGGGCAGGACGACGGCAAGCCGAAGATCGTCGTCCGGGTCACGTTGGACGATCCCGGAGTCGCGGGTTCCCTCGATACCGCCCCGGCGACCGTCCGGTTCACGAAGAGTGTCCACAAAGGAGTCTTCACGGTGCCGGTCGGTGCGCTGCTCGCGCTCGCGGAAGGCGGCTACGCCGTCGAGGTGGACGAAAACGGGCAACGCAGGCTGATCGGGGTCAAGACCGGATCGTTCAGCGGCGGCAAGGTCGAGGTCAGCGGGGACGGATTGCGCGAGGGTATGCGGGTGGTGGTCACGTCGTGACGCCGGTACTCGCCGTGCACGAGGTGTCGCGTACGTATCCCGGCGGGGTCACCGCGCTGCGTGACGTCTCACTGTCCTTATCGGACGGTGAGATGGTCGCGATCGTCGGACCTTCCGGCTCCGGGAAGTCCACCCTGCTGCAGCTGATGGGCACACTCGACCGGCCGAGCACCGGCCGGATCGAGATCCGCGGGAACGACGTCGCGGAGTTGCCCGACCGGAAGCTCTCGGCGCTGCGCTCGCGGTGGATCGGGTTCGTGTTCCAGCAGTTCTTCCTGAGCGAGGGTGTCAGCGCGGTGGACAACGTGTGCACGGGCCTGCTCTACAGCGGTGTGCCGAAACGGAAACGGCGGGAGAAAGCGCTTGCCGCGCTCGACAGGGTCGGGCTGGCACACCGGTCCTCGCACTTCCCCGGGGAGTTGTCCGGCGGGGAGCGGCAGCGGGTCGCGATCGCGCGTGCCGTCGTGAACACTCCGCCGATTCTGCTCGCGGACGAGCCGACCGGGAACCTCGACACCGGCAACGGCGCGGCGGTGCTCGGCCTGCTGGGGCAGCTGAGTTCCGACGGCACCACGATCGTGATCATCACGCACGACCGCGAGATCGCCGCCGGCTTGCCGAGACGGATCGAGATCCTGGACGGGGCGGTGCGGCTCGACACCGGTTCGATGACCGGGCCGATGGCCGGTTCGAGGACCGGGGTGCCGCGGTGAGCGCGCCGGTCGCCCCGCCGCCGCCCGTGCGGCTCAGGCCGTCGGACGTGGTTTCCCTTGGCGCGCATGGGATGCGCACCCGGCCGGTGCGGGCGATGCTGTCGGCGCTTGGCATCGCGATCGGCGTCGCGGCGATGGTCGCCGTGCTCGCGGTCCCGGCGTCGGCGGCGCAGGCGTTGCAGGACAGGCTGGCCGCGATGGGCACGAACCTGCTCAAGGCGGGACCGGGGCAGACGTTGTTCGGGAAGAAGGCGACGCTCCCGGACGGTGTCATCCCGATGGTCCGGCGGATCAGCCCGGTCACCGGGGCGGTCGAAACCGGCAGGGTCGACGCGAAGGTGCGGCGCAACGACCACATCCCGAAGGACGACACGTCCGGGCTCGCGGTGTTCGCCGCGCGTCCGGACCTGCTGTCGGTGCTCGGCGGCAAGGTGCGGGCAGGGCAGTTCCTGAACGCGGCGAACCAGCGGTACCCGGTGACCGTGCTCGGTTCCGAGGCCGCCGCGCGGCTCGGGGTCGACCACGTGGATCCCGCGCGGCCGCCGCAGGTGCTGATCGGCGACGTCTGGTTCACCGTGGCGGGGGTGCTCGACCCGATGCCGCTCGCGCCGGAGGTCGAGCGGTCGGTGCTGGTCGGCTGGGACGTCGCGAAGGCGTTGCTCGGCTTCGACGGGCACCCCGGCACCGTGTACGTCCGGGCGAGCGAGTCCGAAGTGGACAGTGTGCGGTCGGTGCTCGGCGCGACGCTGAACCCGGCCGCGCCCAACGAGGTCGAGGTGCAGCGGCCGTCCGACGCGCTCGCCGCGCAGCAGCTGACCAGGACCACCTACGACGCGCTGTTCCTCGGCCTCGGCGGGGTGGCGCTGCTCGTCGGCGGGGTCGGGGTGGCCAACACGATGGTGATCTCGGTGCTGGAACGCCGTCGCGAGATCGGGCTGCGGCGGGCGTTGGGCGCGACGAAGCGTCAGGTGCGGGGTCAGTTCCTCGCCGAATCGGTGCTGTTGTCCGGCCTCGGCGGGCTCGTCGGCGTACTGCTCGGCGTCGCGGTCACGGCAGGGTACGCGCTGAGTCAGGGCTGGCCCGCCGTGCTTCCGCCCGTCGCGCTGGTCGGCGGGGTCGCGGTGTCCGCCGCCGTCGGCGCCATCGCCGGTGCCTATCCCGCCATGCGGGCCGCCCGCCTGCCGCCCACCCAGGCCCTCGCCTGACGGTCCGAGGGGCCTCGCCGTGAGGCCCCTCGGAGCTTGCGCAGTTCCGCACGAGGGAAGGCGTGCGGGCGATTCAGCACGATAGAAGAACCCACGCCCCGTGCAAGCCCGGTTCAATGGGCGCAGGGATCATGCTGAAGGGTGGCCTGTGGTGGCGTGCGAGGTGGGCAGGCGTGACTTCCTGCGCTGGCTGGCGATGAGTGGAGCCGGACTCGCGGCGGCGGGACTCGCGCCTGCCGTGTTCGCGCAGGAAGCCGCGGCGGCGGGTTCCGACGTCGTGGTGCTGACGCCGGTGACGGTGATCGACGCGACCGGTGCCCCTGCCCGCTCCGACGTCGCGATCGTGCTGGTCGGCGACCGCGTCGCCTGGATCGGGCCGCCCGCCGACCTGCCGCCGGCCGAGGGCGCCCGGGTGCTCGACGGTCGCGGCAAGTACGTCATCCCCGGCCTGTGCGACATGCACACCCACGGCGCCGACATGGTCGCGGTCCCGGAGCTGCACGTGGTCAACGGCGTGACCACGATCCGCGAGATGTGGGGTTATCCCGAGAACCGGGTCGTCCGGGACCGGATCGAACGCGGTGAGCTGCTGGGCCCCCGGATGGTGCTGGCCAGCGGCATCATCGACGGACCGGTGTCCCTGCTGGAGCCCCCGGTCGTCCGGGTGTCCACAGAGGACGAAGCGAGGGCGGCCGTACGCACCGCGAAGGCCGAGGGCGCCGAGTTCGTCAAGGTCTATTCGTACCTGGGCCGGGACACCTTCGCCGCGGTCGCCGACGAGTGCGCGCGGCAGGGCCTCCCGTTCGGCGGGCACTGGCCGTACCGCGTCACCATTCCCGAGGCCAGTGCCGCGGGCCAGCGGAGTTTCGAGCATCTGTACGGCATGGGAATCCACACCTCGACCCGGCGGGATGAATTCCTCGCGCGGCTCGCGGGTCAGCGGTTCGATCCGGCCGCGCCGCGCGCGTTCTACAACCTGGTCGCCGAGCTCGATCGCCAGGGCACGCTCAGCCACAGCCCCGCCCGCGCACAGGCGTTGTTCGAGTTGCTGGTCCACAATGGATCGTGGCTGTCCCCGACGCTGATCGTGAACCGCGTCATTTCCGCGCCCGCGGAGACCTACGCGCACGATCCCCGGTTACGGTACGTACTGCCGTCACTGCGGGATTACTGGAAGGAACGCATCAAGGTCTTCGCGCCGGTCACCCCGCGAGAGATCGCCGAGCGGGAGGCGTATTTCCAGGCGCTGCTCGGATTGCTGGGCGACGCGTACCGCGCGGGTGTCGGCGTCATCGGCGGCACCGACTGCCCGAATCCGTACTCGTTCCCCGGGTTCGGCCTGCACGACGATCTCGAATTTCTCGTCAAGGCGGGATTGTCGCCGATGCAGGCCCTGCAGACGGTGACCCGCGACGCGGCACGCTACCTGGGCAGGCAGGACACCGCGGGGACGGTCACCGTGGGCAAGGTCGCCGATCTCGTGGTGCTCGACGCGAATCCGCTCGACGGCATCGGTGCGGTGCGCCGGATCGACACGGTGATCAGCCGTGGCAGGATCCTCGACCGCGCGAAGCGGGCGAAGGTGCTCGCCGACGTCGAAAGGGCCGTACAGACCAGTGCCCCGGTCGCGAGGACCGGGGCACCGAAGCGGGACTGCTGCTGAGGGTCAGGACAGCCGCTCGACGACGTACTCGACGCTCTGCGTGAGCTTGCTGATGTCGTCCGGGTCGATGGCCGGGAACAGGCCGACGCGCAGCTGGTTGCGGCCCAGCTTGCGGTACGGCTCGGTGTCGACGATCCCGTTGGCGCGCAACACCTTCGCCACCGCCGAGGCATCCACCTCGTCGGCGAAGTCGATGGTGCCGACGACCTGCGAGCGCAGTGCCGGATCGGTCACGAACGGCGTGGTGTAGGCGGTCTTCTCGGCCCATTCGTACAGCCGGGTCGAGGAGTCCTTGGTGCGGGCCGTCGTCCAGTCGAGGCCGCCCTGGCCGAGCATCCACTCGATCTGGTCGGCCAGCAGGAACAGCGTCGACACCGCCGGGGTGTTGTACGTCTGGTCCTTGCGCGAGTTGTCCAGCGCGGTGGTCAGCGACAGGAACTCCGGCACCCAGCGGTCGCTCGCGCCGATCTCGCCGATCCGCTCGACCGCGGCGGGCGAGGCCAGCGCGATCCACAGCCCGCCGTCCGAGGCGAACGACTTCTGCGGCGCGAAGTAGTAGACGTCGAAGTCCTCGGCCTTGACCGGCAGGCCGCCGGCGCCGGACGTCGCGTCGATCGCGACGAGCGCGCCTTCACTGCCCTCCGGACGGCGGACCGGCACCGCGACGCCGGTCGAGGTCTCGTTGTGCGCCCAGCCGACCAGGTCGGCGCCGGACTGGTAGGCGATCTCGGGCGCGCTGCCCGGGTCGGCCTTGACCACGATCGGGTCGGCGAGGAAGGGGGCGCCCTTGGTCACGGTGGCGAACTTCGAGGAGAACTCGCCGTAGGTGAAGTGCTGCGCACGCTCGCGCACGAGGCCGAACGCGGCGGCGTCCCAGAACGCGGTCGTGCCGCCGTTGCCGAGGATCACCTCGTAGCCCTCGGGCAGGGAGAACAGCTCGGTCAGGCCCGCGCGGACGCGCCCGACGAGGGACTTGACCGGCTTCTGGCGGTGGGACGTGCCCAGGTAGGTGGAGCCGGAGGCCGCCAGCGCGCTCAGCTGCTCGCCGCGGACCTTCGACGGTCCGCAGCCGAAGCGGCCGTCGGCCGGCTTGAGCTCTGCGGGGATGGTCAACTCAGCTGCGTCGGTCATGTGCGCAGTCTCTCAGGCCGGGACGCCCCAGCTCCCTCCGGTACCGCACTGCCCACCATCTGGAACACTCAGCGCCAGCCTTCGGGGTCGACGCCGCCGGGGATCGGGGCGGCCGGGTCGTACGGCGTACGGGTGAAGATGAACGTCGCCAGGTCGAGGTGGTTCGGGACGCCGTCGGCGTCGCGGCCGACGGTGAGCGTCTCGCCCGCGTAGTAGGCGTCGAGGCCGAGCCAGGTGTCGCTGTCGACCGGCCGGAACCGCGACGCGCGGCCGACGCCGTCGGCCGGGTACAGCGAGAAGCAGCCGTCGGGCAGCAGCCGCAGGTGATACGGCGTCGGACCCCAGTGCCAGAGCCCGGTCAGCTCCAGCAGTTTCGGGTCCACAGTGGACGGAAGCCACTCCGCGGGGAACGCGGGTTCGAGCTCGTCGCTCGTCGTGATCAGGTCGAGGCACAGCTGGGTGATGCCGACGCCGCCGGTCGAGTTCGTCAGCACCAGCGCGCCGGTGCCGGTGGCCGGGTCGCTCAGCGTGACCGCCAGGAAGCCGGGCATCGACCCGGTGTGCCCGGTCAGCCTGCGTCCCTGATAGCGCAGTGCCATCAGGCCCAGCCCGAACCCGGTGGTCCAGTTGTCGGCGTCGTCGACGGTGACCATGGTCCGCATCTCGGCGAGCGTGTCCTCGCTCAGGACGTCGCCGCTGCCCTGCCCGCCGAGGAACGCCGTCCAGCGGCCGAGGTCGGTGACCGTCGACCACAGCTGCCCGGCCGGGGCCATGGCGCCCGCGTCCGGTGACGGCTCCGGCAGCAGCAGGTCCGCGAACGGGTGCACGGCGAAACCCTCCGCGTGCGCGCCCTCGGGATGCGGCGTGGTGCGGGACATGCCCAGCGGGCCGAGGATCTCCGTACGCAGCACGGTGAGCCAATCGCTCCCGCGCTTGCGCGCGATCAGCTCGCCGAGCACGCCGTAGCCGACGTTCGAGTAGTGGAACTTCGCACCGGGACGAAGCTTCGTCGCGCCGGTCGCCAGGCTCCCGACGAGGGCCTCCCAGTCCGCGCCCGGCGTGCGTTCCCACCACAGGCCGGGAGATTCGGAAGTCAGCCCGGAGGTGTGCGAGAGCAGCTGCGCGATGGTCGCGCCGCCGAACGCGGTGCCCGGCAGATGCTGTTCGAGCGGGTCGTTGAGGTCAAGTGCGCCCTCGTCACGCAGCCGCATGACGGCGGTGGCGACCATCGTCTTGGTGATCGAGCCCAGCCGGTACTGCGTGTCGTCGTCCGGGCGCGCGTCGCCAACCTGCCCGCGAGCCCCGGACCAGACGACCTGCCCGTCCCGCACAACAGCGGCGACCAGGGACGGAGCACGGCAAACGGCCTGCTCGTGCGCCACTCGGCGCAGCAGGGCGAGTTCGGTCGAAGCAAGCATGAAGAGCATTCTGCCCCTAGTACCTTCTATCCGATCACGCGAGTTCTCCATCCAGACACGCGAGATCGCCGCCCAATCACGCGAGTGCGCCGCCTAATCACATCAGCCGAGGAGGCCCCGCTCCATCGCCGTGGTCACCGCCGCGGTCCGGTCGGACACGCCGAGCTTCCCGAACACCCGCAGCAGATGCGTCTTCACCGTGGCCTCGCTGATGTGCAGTGCCCGTCCGATGTCCGCGTTCGTCCCGCCCTTCGCGACGAGCCGCAGCACCTCCGCCTCCCGCGCCGACAACGGCGGCGACTCCGGGTTCCGCACGCGCTTCACCAGCTTCCCGGCCACCGACGGCGCCAGTACCGTCTCGCCCCGTGCCGCCGCCCGTATCGCCCCGGCCAGCTCGGCCCGCGACGCGTCCTTGAGCAGGTACCCCGACGCGCCGGCCTCGACGGCGCGCAGGATGTCCGCGTCCGTTTCGTAGGTGGTCAGCACGACAATCCGCCGACCCGGCGTCTGCCGCAGGATCTTCCTGGTCGCACCGACACCGTCGAGGCCGGGCATCCGCAGGTCCATCAGGATGACGTCGGGCTGCTTGACGCTGTCGAGTGCGACGGCCTCGTCGCCGGAGCCCGCCTCACCGACGACGCTGAAGTCCGCTTCGGACTCCAGCATCCCGCGCAGTCCCTCGCGTACCACGGGGTGATCGTCGACCAGCATGATCCGGATCACGCGGGCACCTCCACTGTCAGTTCCGTCCCGCCGGTACGTCCACTGCGGACGGTCAGCCGCCCGCCTACCTGCTCGGCCCGCGACCGCATCCCTGGCAGGCCGAACCCGTCCGACGGGTCATCCGGATCGAATCCGACGCCGTTGTCCCGCACCAGCAACCGTACCGAATCGTCCACAACGGACACTTGGACGGACACCGTCGACGCGGCCGCGTGCTTGCGTATGTTCGTCAACGCCTCCTGCGCCGCCCGCAAAAGGACCACTTCGGCCGCCATCGGCAGCGGTGGCACCGCACCGTCCACTTCGTACGAAGCCTCGACGCCGGTCTCATCGGCCAGCCGTTCGACCTGACGTCGCAAGGCATCGTCCAGCGAACCCGTGGTGAGCTCGGCCGGGGCGAGCGCCGCTACCATCGTCCGAGCCTCGTCCAGGTTCTCGCGCGCGGTGCGGGCCGCGAGTTCGAGGTGCCGCCTCGCCGCCGCCGGGTCGGTGTCCATTTCGGACTCGATCGCCTGGGTGAGGGTGACGATGCTGGTGAACCCCTGCGCCAGCGTGTCGTGGATCTCGCGGGCGAGCCGTTCCCGTTCGGCGGCCGTGCCCGCCTCCCGGGAGAGGCGGGCCACCTCGGCCTGGCTGGCCTCCAGCCGCTCGATCAGCTCGGCGCGGGCGCTGCTCTCCTCGATGATCCGGGTGATGTACCGCCCGATCAGCATGCTGAACACGATCATGATCGCGAGCATCGGCACCAGGAACCGCAGTATCGCGCTGTCCAGCCCGTCGTGGACGATCGAGGACACCGGGCTCAGCACTATCGCCGTGGTGGTGAGCACGGCGGCCGGTTTGAAGTCCAGCGTGATGTACACCAGCGGGCAGACGATGAACAGGCCGAAGCTCGCCGTGGAGTCGGCGAACATCGCGACGGCGATGAGGACCAGCAGGACACCGGCGAACAGCCACCGCTGGGGGTCGCTGTCCTCGGCGAAGAGAACGCGACGACCCTGCAGCAGGTAGGCGAGCGCGATCCCGGTCAGCGCGAGGACGGCGACCAGTTTCGCTGCCGGCTCCGCGTTGTCGGTCAGGATGTATGCGGCCGTGCCGAGGTACGCGACGCCGAACACCACGTCCCACAGCCAGTGGAACCGGTCCCAGGCGTCCCGCCTCGGGGGTTTCACCGGCTCTCGTTCGTCCAGCGGAACGTCAGCTTCGCCAGCAACAGCCCCGCCACGCACCAGGCGCCGAGCACCAGCGCCACCATCGGAAGTTCCCATGTCCCCGCCATCTCCTGAGCCGCGGCCTCCGGGGGCAGGAACACCGAACGGAACCCCTGGCACACCCACTTCAGCGGAAAGACCGACGCGACGTAGACCATAACCTTCGGCAGATGCGTGATGGGCGTGACGAACACCCCGGACATGAACTGCAGCACCAAATACACCAGGTTGACCAACGCGACCACGCCGTTCGTCGAGCGCACCGCCGAGCTGATCACGATGCCGAGCAGCGTGCAGGACACGATTCCCAGCGCGAACACCCAGAACAGCGTCAGCCACTGAATGGGGTCGGCGGGCAGATGCAACTTGAACAACAGCACGGCCACCGCGATCATCAACACCGACTGGGCCGCGCTGGTCACCGCCACCAGCACCATCTTGCCGATGAAGTACGACCCGGCGGACATCGGTGTCCCGCGAAGGCGTTTGAGCGCACCGGTCTCGCGGTCGGCGGCCAGCCCGATGCCCATGCTGTTGAACGACGTCGAGACGATGCCCGCGCCGATCATGCCCGCGGCGAGCAGCTGGCCCGAGCTGACCGACGCCTGCGCGGTCGGACCGTCCAGAATGGACCCGAGCAGGATCATCAGTATCGCGGGCAGGGAGAAGGTGAAGATCACCTGTTCCTTGTTGCGGAAGAACTGGCGCAGTTCCGCGCCGCCGCGGAGCAGCCCCAGCGAGAACGTGCCGGGCAGGGCGAGCGTGGTCATTCCGTGTCTCCGATCAGGTCAAGGTAGACGTCCTCCAGGCTCGGCCTGGTCACGGTCAGCTCACCGAGCTCCCCACCCCCAGTGGAGAGCTCGGTGATGAGCTTGGTCGGGTACGCGGTGCGCTCGACGTGTTCGCCGCGCTGGTCGACCCAGCGCACGGTGGCCTCCGCTCCGGCCCTGCCGCCGAGGTCCCGTGGAGTGTCCTCGGCGACGATGCGGCCGCGGGCGATCACCGCGACCCGGTCGGCGAGGGCCTCGGCCTCGTCGAGGTAATGCGTGGTGAGCAGGATCGTCGTGCCTTCCTCGGCGAGCCCGGCGATCAGGGCCCAGAACTGGCGACGCGCTTCGGGATCGAATCCGGTCGTCGGCTCGTCGAGGAAGAGCAGTTCGGGACGGCCGACGATGCCCAGCGCGACGTCCACCCGACGGCGTTGCCCACCGGACAACGACTTCACCCGCGCTCCCGCCTTCTCGGTCAGCCCGACCTTGTCGATCACTTCCTCGGGATCCCGGGGATTCGGGTAGTACTTCGCGAAGTGCCGCACGGTTTCGGCGACGGACAGCTCGGCCGCGTCGGTCGCGGTCTGCAGGACGATGCCCAGCCGCGCCCGCCAGGCCCTGCCCGCGCGTCCGGGATCCTCGCCGAGCACGCTGACCTCACCGGCCGTCCGGTCGCGGTGCCCCTCCAGGATCTCGACGGTCGTCGTCTTCCCCGCGCCGTTCGGCCCGAGCAGCGCGAACACCTCGCCGCGCCGGATGTCGAGATCGAGCCCGGCCACGGCGACGTGCCCCGGATACTCCTTGCACAAGCCGCGCACGCTCACTGCTGTGGTCATGGCTCGAGTCTGCTGCCGTCGGGGGCGCCTCAGGGACGTCCGGGAAGTGGAATCCGGTTGTCCACCGATCGACGGACACGGGCTCAGCGAGGAGTCAGCAGCTCACGCAGCGCGAGGGTGAGCGAGGCTTGGAGCGCGTGCGGATCCTCGCAGGTCAGCATGCGGTGGGCGAATCCGTCGCCCAGCGCGATCACGACGTCGGCGAGCTGGCCGGTCGGCAGGTCGGTCCGGATGTGTCCGGCGTCGCGGGCGGTGTCGAGGAAGTCCACGGTCATGTCGTGGAGTTCGTCGTAGCCTTCGCGGACGAAGTCCGTCCACGAGGGACGCACCGCCGCGCGGGCGGTGAAGGCGCTGATGACGATCGACTCGGCACGGCGCTGCTCGTCGAGCGGCAGCGTCTCGCCGACCAGCCGGATCAGCACCTCCAGAAGGTTCCCGGTGTAGTCGATCCGCGTCCAGCGCTGCTCCACGAACTCGCCGGTGAGGTCGAGTGCGAACCGGAACAGTTCTTCCTTGGTGGAGAAGTACTTCTGTACCGCGCCCGCGGACACCCCGGCCTCGGCGGCCACGGATCGCACGCTCACCGCCTCGACGCCGCCCGCGGCGACCAGGCGCAGCAGCGCGTCGGCGATTTCCCGGCGGCGCTCGGCCCGGTCCACGATCTTCGGCACTGGCGCATCCTACTTTCGGCGGAGGTGGTGTGCCCGTGACGGTTTTAGGATACGCTCGTATCTCGAAAGGGGGGAGGGTGGCCGAACAGGGGGTGCGCCGCCGCGAGGAGAACGAGCTCGCGGCGGCGCTGGTCAAAGGGCCGGCCGAGGTGCTGGATTTCTTCCTGCCGTTGTGGGTGGGGATCCAGCTGGGCGCCTCGGCGGCGGAGGTCGGCGCGCTGACCGCGCTGGAGACGCTGGTTTCGTTCCTGGTACGGCCGCTGGCCGGGGTGCTGGCCGACCGCGCCGATCGGGGTCGGGTCGCCGCGATCGGTGCTGTCCTCTATGGACTGTCCTTTGTGGCGTACGGGGTGACGCCGGGCATCGGTGTCGCCTACGCGGGCGCGGTACTCGGCGGCGCGGGTGGCGCGTTGTTCTGGGTGGCACTGCGCGCGAGAGTCGGCGAGGGACTGTCCACGGACGACAGTGTGTTCAGCAGGCTGTTCGCCGCCGAGGGTGGCGGGACGTGGATCGCGTTCGTCGTCGCGATGACGCTGGTCAAGTGGCTCGACTACCGGGGCGTTTTCGCGCTCGGCGCGGTCGCCTGCGTGGTCGCCGCGGTGTTGCTGGGCTTCTCGCGGGTGAAACGTGCCGAGCCTGTTCCCGAAGCGCCACGCCTCGGGCAGGTGAGCAGGCGGCTGCGGCCGATGCTCGGCCTGGTGGCGCTGACGGCGCTCGCGGAAGGCGGCGTCGCGTTGTTGCTCCTGCTGCATCTGCAGCGCGGTCATCACCTGGAACTGGGCCGGATCGCCGCCGTGTTCCTGCCCGGGTTCATCGTCTACAGCGTGCTGCCGGGGTACCTGCACGGGTTCGTCCGGCGGCTCGGCCGGACGCGGGTCCTCGCGCTGGCGATGCTGGCGAGCGCCGTCTTCGCGGCCGGGCTCGCGTTCGCGCCGGATCCGGTGACGATCGCGGTGATGTGGATCCTCTCGGCCGCCGCGTTCGCCGCCGCCGTGCCGGTGGAACAGGCCGTGGTGGCCGAAGCGGCCGGGGGCAGCCTCGGCCGGGGCATGGGGATCTACGAGAGCGCGACGTTACTCGGAGCGACCATCGGCACCTTTGCGGCCGGGCAGCTCTATGGTTCCGGGGACGCCGGCTGGCGGATCGCGTGCTTCGGTGCGGCGGGTCTGCTCGTGCTCGGCGCGCTCGTCGTCCGGGGTGCGGTGCGGCGGATCGGAGTCGCGGAGTTTCCCGTGGAACAGGCGAAAACGCCGTCACAAAAGGAAAAACCGGCCTCTGAACCCGTTGTCATGGTGCCCGGAGTGATCGACGTCCGGCCACAAGAGGCCAACCCGGTGAAGCGCGAAACGAACACTCGCGCGAAGCCGCTCGCGAACTGGGGCGTGCACTTGGCCGTGTTCGTCCTCGTGCAGGGCGTGCTGGCGTTCGCTGGGTACAGCTGGCCGGTCGAAGCGGTCTTCGGCGGCCCGCACGACGCGGGCTGGTTCTGGAACTGGAGTGGTCACTGGCTGTTGAACGCGGGCCGGATCTGGACCGCCCTTCTGCTGCTCGACACGGTGTGGACCTGGGGCCGGTTCGCGCTGCGCTCGCGCGCTTGTTGACAAACTGTCTAACATGACAGAATGTCTCACAAGTGGGTGACCGCCAGCGACGGTGTCCGCCTCTCGGTCCAGGTGACCGGCAACGAGGACGGACCCACGGTCGTGCTTGTGCACGGCTATCCGGACAACGGCTCGATGTGGGACGGCGTGGCCGCCGAGCTGGACGCCCGCTACCGCGTCGTGGTCTACGACGTGCGGGGCGCGGGTCAGTCGGACAAACCGTCAGGACGCCGGTCCTATCGGCTGGACCAGCTGGCCAGTGACCTCAAGGCCGTCGTCGACGCGGTCGCGCCGACCGGCAGGGTCCACCTGATCGCCCACGACTGGGGCTCGATCCAGGCCTGGCACGCGGTGACCGGCGACGAGCTGCGCGGGCGGCTCGCCTCGTACACGTCGATTTCCGGGCCGAGCCTCGATCACGCGGGCGCGTGGTTCCGCGCGCAGGTCGCGAAGCCGACGCCGCGGCGGCTTCGGCATGCGCTGGGTCAGGGCCTGCACTCCTGGTACATCGGCTTCTTCCAGATCCCGCTGCTGCCGCAGCTGTTGTGGCGCGTCGGGGCGATGCGCGCGATCATCCGGCGGATGGAGCCGGCGGAGGCCGCGCCGGAGACCGCCGACGGCGTGCACGGCCTCAACCTCTACCGCGCGAACATGCTTCCTCGGCTGTCCCGGCCCGCGCCGCGTGCCGCCGAGATCCCGGTGCAGGTGCTCGCACCCAGCGGCGATTCGTTCGTCACCACGCCGTTGCAGACCGAGATCTCGCGCTGGGTCCCGGATCTGCGGGTCCGGCGGATCATCGGCACGCACTGGGTCGCGCGCAACAAGCCGAAGGTCATCGCCGGCGCCGCGGCCGAGCTGATCGACCATGTCGAGGGTGGTGAGGAAACCCGTGCGCTCAAACGATCCCGCGTGTCTGATGTAGACACTCCGGGACGCTTCGCGAACAAGCTTGTCGTGATCACCGGTGCGGGCAGCGGGATCGGCAGGGCGACCGCGCTGGCCTTCGCAGGCGAGGGCGCCGACGTCGTCATCACCGACATCGACGCGAACGCCGCCGCCGAGACAGCGAAGCTGTTGCTGGACAAGGGTGCGAACGTCGGTGAGTACACAGTGGACTCCTCGGACGGCGAGGCGGTGGCGCGGTTCGCGGAGCTCGTCCGTGCCGACTTCGGAGTCCCGGACATCGTGATCAACAACGCCGGGATCGGCATGTCCGGCTCCTTCCTCGACACGTCCGAAAAGGACTGGGAGAAGGTCGTCGACGTCAATCTGTGGGGTGTCATCCACGGATGCCGCGCGTTCGCCGCGCAGATGGTCGAGCGGTCCGAGGGCGGCCAGATCGTGAACCTGGCCTCGCTGGCGGCCTACCTGCCGTCGAAGATCCTTTCCGCCTACGCCACCACGAAGTCCGCCGTGCTGACGCTTTCGGTGTGCCTGCGCGCGGAACTGGCTGCCGAAGGGATCGGGGTCACCGCGATCTGTCCCGGCATCGTGAAGACCAACATCACCGACACGACGCGGTTCGTCGGGGTGGACGCCGAGGAGCAGCGACGGCTCCAGCGGGCCAGCTCGAAGCTCTACGCGCGGCGTGGGTTCGGGCCGGAGAAGGTGGCGCGCGACATTCTGAAGGCCGTCGAGCGGAACACCGCGATCGCGCCGTCGACGCCGGAGGCCAAGGCGGCGCTGGTCCTTTCGCGACTGACCCCCGGACTCCTCCGTGCGGCGGCGAAACTGGACGTCACTCCGTGAGCAAGCCCCGGCGCATGTCGCCGCAGGCACGCCGGGACGACCTCATCCGGGCGGCGCTGGACCTCTTCGGCAGCCGTGCGCCGGAACTGGTCACCGTCGACGACATCGTCGCGCGCTCGGAGGTTTCGCGGCCGCTGTTCTACCGGTACTTCTCCAGCCTGCGCGAGCTGCAGGTGGAGGCGTTGCGGACGGTCACCGACGGCCTGATCGACCGGCTCGCCGGTCTGGAGGAGGGCCCGCCGCCGGAACGGTTGCGGGCCGCCGTGCGCGGGCTCATCGACGTCGCGGATTCTTACCGCGCCGGGTACATCGCCTTGCTGCGCAGCGGTTCGGTGATCGCGACGTCCGAGACGAACGCGGCGATCGACCACGTCCGCAACCGCGCGGTGGAGCTGATCCTGGACGCGCTGGGCGTCGGCGAGCCGTCGCCGATGCTGCTGCTGACCCTGCGCTGCTGGACCGCGGTCGTCGAGGGCGCCTTGCTGAGCTGGCTGCAGGAACGCACGGTGGCGCGGGCGGACCTCGACGGCTGGCTCGTCGACCAGCTCGCCGCCATGCTCTCGGCCACCGCCGCCCACGACCCGACCGTGCCGGTCGTGGTGCGGGCACAATGACCGGGTGCACAACGTCAAGCGTCCCGCTGAGGTCGGTCCGCACGCCTGTCCGTGCTGCGGCTATCTCACGCTCGAAGAGCGGGGCGGGCACCAGATCTGCCCGGTCTGTTTCTGGGAGGACGACGGCCAGGACGTCCACGACGCCGACGAGGTACGTGGCGGCCCGAACGGCGCCTTGAGCCTCGCCCAGGCACGGGCGAACTTCGAGCGCTTCGGTGCCTGCCGGGATCGCGACCTCGCGCACGTCCGCCCGCCTCGCGACGACGAACACCCGTTGCGGCCCCGGGATTGAGCCCAAGCGCCCCAATGTGGCATTGGGGCGCTTGGGCCGCGGAACTCAGTGGCCGATCGACGCCCAGCCCTCGACCTCTTCCGGACGACGCGGGCCGGGGCCGATGTACTTGGCCGACGGGCGCACGAGGCGTCCGGTCCGCTTCTGCTCCAGGATGTGCGCGGCCCAGCCGGCGGTGCGGGCCGAGCTGAACATCGCGGGCATCATGTGCGGCGGCACCTGGGCGAAGTCCAGGATGACCGCGGCCCAGAACTCGACGTTGGTCTCGATCGGGTGATCCGGGCGCCGGTCGCGCAGCTCGGCGAGCGCGGCCTGCTCCAGCGCCGCGGCGACCTCGTACCGTTCGGCGCCCAGCTCCTGGCAGGTCCGCCGCAGCACGCGAGCCCGCGGGTCCTCCGCGCGGTACACGCGGTGCCCGAAGCCCATCAGCCGCTCCTTGCGGTCGAGGATGCCCTTGACCAGGCCTGCCGCGTCGCCCGTCTTCTCGACCTCGGCGATCATCGGCAGCACCCGCGCCGGCGCGCCGCCGTGCAGCGGGCCCGACATCGCGCCGATCGCGCCGGACATCGCCGCCGCGACGTCGGCGCCGGTGGAGGCGATGACGCGCGCGGTGAACGTCGAGGCGTTCAGGCCGTGCTCCGCGGCCGAGACCCAGTAGGCGTCCAGTGCCTTGACGTGCGCGGGATCGGGCTCGCCGCGCCAGCGGATCAGGAACCGTTCGGTGATCGACTTCGCCTCGTCGACCCGGTCCTGCGGGACGGCGGGCTGCCCTATTCCGCGCGCGGACTGCGCAACGTAGGACAGCGCCATGACCGAGGCGCGGGCGAGCTGGTCGCGTGCCTGTTCGTCGGTGATGTCCAGCAGCGGCTGGTAGCCCCAGATCGGCGCGAGCATCGCGAGCGCGGCCTGGACGTCGACGCGGACGTCCCCGGTGTGCACCGGAAGGGGGAACGGCTCGGCGGGCGGGAGGCCGTGGCCGAAGCGGCCGTCGACGAGAAGGCCCCAGACGTCACCGAAGGTCACCTTGCCGGCGAGGTCTTCGATGTCGACGCCGCGGTAGCGCAGCGCACCGCCGTCCCGGTCGGGTTCGGCGATCTCGGTGTGGAAGGCGACGACGCCCTCCAGGCCAGGACGGAAGCCGTCGTCGGGTTGTCCGGACGGCTGTGGCTTGCTGATCGTGGATGTCACTTTCGCGAAACCTTTCGGTGCGCAATTTCCCCGGCTAGGTGTTCTGTCGCGCAGACGGGATACACGCAGCGAACGCGCGCCTCATCGCACGGATGGACAAACCTTCCTCCTCCGGCCGACGGCTGGCAATCGAAAGAAGCGGTGGTTTCGGTCACGATTACGAGAACGATTCAGTCCTGGTAGGGGTCTCATCCGAAAACCTTTCACTTCGAGGTGTGACATCGCCGTGCACGGGCGGTGGCCGACAGGCGGCGCGACACGTAAATCCTGTGTTGCCGAAACCGGCGGCAGGGGGTGCCGGGTGATAGACCTGAGGGCATGCACCTGAGCCCGCAGGAGCGCGACAAGCTCCTGATCCACGTAGCGGCGGACATAGCGCGCAAACGTTTGCAACGTGGGGTTTTGCTCAATTACCCCGAATCGGTCGCGTTGATCACCGAGCACGTGCTGGAGGGCGCCCGCGACGGCCGCACGGTCAGCGAGCTGGTCGCGAGTGGACGGACGGTGCTCTCGCGGGCGCAGGTGCTCGACGGGGTGCCCGAGATGGTCGACTCCGTTCAGGTCGAGGCCACCTTCCCGGACGGGACGAAGCTCGTCACCGTGCACGATCCGATCGTCTGAAGGGGAGCCCAGTGCGTCCAGGCGAGATCATTCCCGGCGACGAGCCGGTCGAGCTGAACCCTGGCCGCGCCCGGGTACGGCTGTTCGTGCGCAACGTCGGCGACCGGCCGGTGCAGGTCGGCTCGCACTACCACTTCGCGGCGGTCAACCCCGGCCTCGAGTTCGACCGCGAGGCCGCGCGCGGACACCGGCTCGACGTCCCGGCCGGGACGTCCGTCCGTTTCGAACCGGGCGTCGAGCGCGAAGTCGACCTCGTCCCGCTCGCCGGGAACCGGCGCGTGCCGGGCTTGCGGTCCGAATTCTCCGGGGAGTTCTGATGACCTCGATCGATCGTGAGCGGTACGCCGAGCTGTTCGGCCCGACCGTCGGCGACCGCGTCCGGCTCGCCGACACCGACCTGCTGATAGAGATCACCGAAGACCGCAGCCGTGGTGCGGGCAGCGGCGACGAGGTGCTCTTCGGTGGCGGCAAGGTGATCCGCGAGTCGATGGGCCAGGGCATGGCGACCCGTGCCGAGGGCGCGCCGGACCTGGTCATCACCGGCGCGGTGATCCTCGACCACTGGGGTGTGGTCAAGGCCGACGTCGGGGTGCGGGACGGCCGGATCGTGGGGATCGGCAAGGCGGGCAATCCGGACACCATGGACGGTGTAGATCCGGCGCTGGTGATCGGCCCGTCCACCGAGGTGCTCTCGGGCAACGGGAAGATCCTCACCGCGGGCGGGATCGACTGCCACGTCCACTTCATCTGCCCGCAGCTGGTCGACACCGCGCTCGCCGCCGGACTGACCACTTTGGTCGGTGGCGGCACCGGGCCCGCCGAGGGCACCAAGGCCACCACGGTCACCCCCGGCGCGTGGAACCTCGGCCGGATGCTGTCCGCGATGGACGGATATCCGGTCAACGTCCTCTTACTGGGCAAGGGGAATACCGTCCGGCACGACGCGCTGCGTGAGCAGCTCGCCGCCGGGGCGGGCGGATTCAAGCTGCACGAGGACTGGGGCTCGACACCCGCCGCGATCGACGCCTGCCTGACCGTGGCCGACGAATCCGGTGTGCAGGTCGCGATCCACACCGACACGCTCAACGAGGCCGGATTCCTGGAGTCCACTGTGGACGCCATCGGTGGCCGGTCGATCAACGCGTACCACACCGAGGGCGCGGGCGGCGGGCACGCGCCGGACATCATCCAGGTCGTCGGCCTGCCGCACATCCTGCCCTCCTCGACCAACCCGACCCGGCCGCACACCGCGAACACGCTCGACGAGCACCTCGACATGCTCATGGTGTGCCATCACCTCAACCCGTCGGTGCCCGAGGACCTGGCGTTCGCCGAAAGCCGGATCCGGCCGACGACGATCGCCGCCGAGGACGTGCTCCACGACATGGGCGCGATCTCGATGATGAGCTCGGACGCCCAGGCGATGGGCCGGATCGGCGAGGTGATCATCCGGACCTGGCAGACCGCGCACGTGATGAAGGGCCGCCGCGGCGCGCTGCCCGGCGACGGCGCCGCCGACAACCTGCGGGCGCGTCGTTATGTCGCCAAGTACACGATCAATCCGGCCATCGCGCACGGGATGGAGACGGAGATCGGCTCGGTCGAGGTGGGCAAGCTCGCCGATCTGGTGTTGTGGGAGCCGAAGTTCTTCGGTGTCCGCCCGCACGTCGTACTGAAGGGCGGGTTCATCGCGTGGGCCGCGATGGGCGACGCGAACGCGTCGATCCCGACGCCGCAGCCGGTGCTCGCGCGGCCCATGTTCGGCGCGGTGCCCTCGGTCGCGGCGGCGAGCAGTGTCCACTTTGTAGCGCCTGAGGCGTTGGAAAGCGCTGTCGCGGACCAGTTCGGTATCACCCGCCGGCTCGCGCCGGTGTCGAACATGCGGCGGCGGACCAAGGCGGACATGGTGCTCAACGACGCGACGCCGGACGTCCGGGTCGACCCGGACAGCTTCGCGGTGCATGTGGACGGTGACCTGATCGAACCCCGGCCGGTGGCGGAACTGCCGATGGCACAACGATATTTCTTGTTTTGATGGAGCTTGTTCTGATGGACCTCTCCGCGCTCATCCTCGCCGACTCCCGCTTCCCCGGCGGCGGTCATGTCCACTCGGGCGGGCTGGAAGAGGTCATCGCGCGCAAGCTGGTCACGCACGAACGGGATCTGCCGGGGTTCCTGAGTGGACGGTTGCGCACGGCCGGTCTGCTGGCGGCGGTGTTCGCCGCCGCGTCCGCGCACGCCGCTGCTCGCGATGTCCACAAGGGACACTGGCTGCGGCTGGACGTCGAGCTGGACGCGCGGACGCCGTCGCTCGCGCAGCGGGAGGCGTCGCGGGCGCAGGGCAGAGGGACGGCGCGTGCGGGCCGGGTCGCGTGGCCGTCGCCGGTGTTGTCGGCGTTGCTCGCCGAAACGCCGAGGCCGCATCATCCCGTGGTGCTCGGCGCGCTCGTCGGTGTCGCGGGCGGTTCGCCGTTCGACGCCGCGATAGCGGTGGCGTATCTCGCGATCAGCGGCCCGGCGAGCGCGGCCGTACGGCTGCTGGGGCTCGATCCGTTCGCGGTCAACGCCGTCGTCGCGCGGCTGGCGGCCGAGGTCCGGTACGTGTCGTCGCGAGCCGCCGCTGTCGCGGGGGGCGATCCCGCCGAGCTTCCCGCGCCGGGGTCTCCGGCGCTGGACCTGTTCGCCGAGGCCCACGCCCGGCATCACGAGGAAGAGGTGCGTCTCTTTGCCAGCTGAGCACAGCCACGGTCATGGCCACGGGCACGTGCATCCGGTCAACTTCGATCCGACGGCCGCGGAGCCGGATCACTACGACGCCGCCCCGACGGCCGGGCGGGCCTACCGGATCGGGATCGGTGGCCCGGTCGGCAGCGGCAAGACGGCGCTGACCGCCGCGCTGTGCCGCGCGCTCGGCGACGAGCTGAACCTCGCGGTGGTCACCAACGACATCTACACCACCGAGGACGCCGACTTCCTGCGCCGGGCGGGGGTGCTCGATCCGGCGCGGATCGAGGCGGTGCAGACCGGCGCGTGCCCGCACACCGCGATCCGGGACGACATCACCGCGAACCTCGACGCCGTCGAGCGGCTCGAGGAGAAGTTCCCCGGGCTGGACCTGGTGATCATCGAAAGCGGGGGCGACAACCTGACCGCGGTGTTCAGCCGGGGACTCGCGGACAGTCAGGTGTTCGTCGTCGACGTCGCGGGCGGGGACAAGGTGCCGCGCAAGGGTGGCCCCGGTGTCACGACCGCCGATCTGCTGGTGATCAACAAGATCGACATCGCGCACCTGGTCGGCGCGGACATGGACGTGATGACCTCGGACGCGCACCGCATGCGCGGCGAGCTTCCGGTGATCGCGCAGTCCCTTGTGGACACTCCGGACGCACCGGCCGTCGCCGATTGGGTTCGTTCGCTCGTGCCGGTCCGCGCGGGGTGAAGGCACACGCCCGGCTGGTCGTCTGCCGCGACGGGGAACGCACGATCCTGCGTGAGCTGTGTTCTGTCGCGCCGCTCATGCTGTATCCCCGCCGGGGTTCCGGCGCCGCGGCGGTCGTCCATCTGGTCAACTCGGCGACGTCCCCGCTGGGCGGCGACGACCTGACGCTCACCGTGCACGTCGGTCCCGGCGCGGCGCTCCGGCTTTCCGGGGTCGCCGCGACACTCGCGTTGCCCGGACCGCGCGGCGAGCGTAGCCACTCCACTGTGGACATCGAGGTGGCGGCCGGTGGCGTGCTGGAGTACCTGCCCGAGCCGACGGTGGTCACCGCGCGGGCGCGGCACACCGCGGTGCTGCGTGCGTCCGTCGCGCCCGGAGGGTACTTCCACACCCGGGAGGTGCTGGTGCTCGGCCGCGCGGGGGAACGTCCCGGCGAGCTGACGACGTCGCAACACGTGACGCGCGGGGCGGTGCCGGTGTTGCACCAGACTCTGACCATCGGTGATTCCACTTTGGACAGCAGCCTGGCGCAGCTGGCGGGGAACCGGGTGCTCGCCACGGATCTCGTCGTCGGCGGCCCCGAGCTCCCCGCCGCCTCGGGTGAGTGGTGGTCCCGCAGCCCCCTCGCCGCGGGCGGCACCCTCACCACGTCACTGGCCCCCGACGCCGTCACCGCGCTGCGTCACCTCGGGCACGCGAGTCCGTGAATGCCACATTGAGGGACTCTGACTCCCTCAATGTGGCATTCACGGACCTCTCAGAACTTGGTGCCCAGCCAGGTCATCGCGACGGGGCCACCCACGGCGACGCCGCCGATGTGTTCCAGCAGCGGGAATTCCTGCCAGGTGACGTTCGCGCCGAGCGCCTTGTAGCGGTCCCGCAGGCCGGTGCCGATCGAGAGCGGGATCAGCTCGTCGGCCGACGCGTGGTACAGGAACACCGGAGCCTTCGGCTTGACGCGGCCGAGGTAGTTCTGGTCGAGCCGGGCCTGCCAGCGCGGGTCGGCGGCGGGGTCGGGCACCGTGGTGTAGTCGGACAGATGCCCGAACGGTGCCGCGAGGGCGAGCTGGACGGTGCACATCTCCTTGACCTTCGGCACCAGGGCCTTGCCGCGGGCGTTGAGGATGTCGTTGAACGGCAGCTCGGGATACGCGGCGGCGTATCCGGTGGCGGCACCGAGCACGAGGCTGAAGCCGGCGTTGCCGTCGTTGAACTTCATGACCTGCTTGAGATCCGCGGGCACCCCGCCCTCGGCGACGCCGACGAGGTTCAGCTCCGGCGCGTAGGTCGCCTGGAGTTCACCGGCGGCTGCCGCGGCCTGCCCACCCTGCGAGTAGCCGAAGACACCGACCGGCCCGGACGTCGAAAGCCCGGCGCCCGGCACGCGCGCGGCCGCGCGGGCGGCGTCGAGCACGGCTCGGCCTTCGGACTGCGCGACGGCATAGGTGTGATCGCCGGGGGTGCCGAGGCCCTCGTAGTCGGTCAGGACCACGGCCCAGCCTTGGGACAGCGCCTGCCCGATGAGGGCGACCTCGTTTTCGATGCCGTTGGCGAGCAGGTTCGACGGCGCGCACTGGTCGCCGAGCCCGTGGGTCCCGACGGCGTAGCTGACCAGCGGGCGCGACCCCTTCGTCCACGGGACAGGCGGGACGAGCAGGGTGCCGGAGACGGCGTTGGCGGCGCCGGTCGCCGAGGTCGAGCGGTAGAGCAGGTGCCAGGCCTGCACGGGTGCCGGGAAGACGGCGACCTTGACGGTGACGGGGCGCTGTTCGAGGAGGTCGCCGGGCGCGGGCGCGGTCCCGGCGCGAGCGGTGGGCGCGGCCACGAGCGCGGCGGTGAGGATGGTACTGAGGACGGTAACCAGGACCCGGCGAAGCATCGTTGCCTCCGGTATTTTGGTAATTAGGATTTTCACAAAGTAGGCCCGTGGCTACGATCTGGCAATACCGGAGAGCGGAGAGGGGGACTGATGGCCCGGAACTACGGCGGCGTGACGCCAGAGCGACGTCGCGCGGAGCGTCGTGAGCGACTGCTCGCCGCGGCGCTGGAGCTGTTCACCTCGACCGGGTTCCGGCAGGCCAAGATCACCGATCTGTGTACCAGGGCGGGAGTGTCCACTCGCAACTTCTACGAGGAGTTCGGCGGCAAGGAGGAAGTACTCCGCACGCTGCACGACCACATCAACAGCCTCGCCATGACGCACGTGACCGCCGCGCTCGACCAGGTCGAGGGCGTGGACGCGGTCGAGCGGATCTCGACGCTGCTCGACGTCTTCGTGGCGACCGTGACGGCGGATCCGCGGATGCCGCGGCTGAACTACGTCGAGGCGGTCGGGGTCAGCGCCGAACTGGAGGCGCAGCACCAGGTGTGGGTCGACCGGTGGGCGACGTTCATCGAGCAGGAGGCGCTGCGCGCCGCGCGGGACGGCGCGGCGCCACGCCGTGACTACCGGCTGACCGCGATCGCGCTGGTCGGCGCGGCGACCGGGTTGCTGCGGGAGTGGCAGGCGCATGATCCGCCGCTGCCGGTGGCCGAGGTCTCCGCCGAACTGCGTGCCATGATGCTGTCGGCGATCCTGCGCCCGGCGTGAGCTGAAGGGGACTTTCCTCGCATGCCATGCGACGAAAGTCCCCTTCAGCGCGTCTTACGCGACGAACGTCCCCTTCAGCTCACGCGGGCGGTGGGCATCGGGAGGGGGACGGGGCCGGTGGTCTGGCATACGTCGTGGCAGGAGTTGTCGAGGGTGCAGCACAGCGAGCAGATCGGCCCCTGCCGTTTCGCGCAGTCCGCGATGTCCGGCAGCTCGTACGGGTCGCCGCATTCCGAGCAGGTGTGCGTGGCGCGGAGGTCCGCCGTGACGTCGGGACCCGCGACGGTGTTCGGCCTTGCCAGGTAGTACTTGCCCTTCGTGAGGATCGCGAGCGCGGGCACCAGGACGAGCGCGATGACCATCGCCAGCAGCGGGCTGAACGCCGCCAGGAACTGTCCGAACGCGCCGAAGTACGCCACGATCGAGACCGCCGACGCGATCACCATCGAACCGAACCCGACCGGGTTGATCTTGTGCAGATAGGCCCGTTTGAACTCGATGTAGCGGGGTGAAAGCCCCAGCGGTTTCGCGATCACGAGGTCCGCGCAGACCGCGCCGATCCAGGCGATCGCGACGTTGGAGTAGAAGCCGAGAATCTTGTTCAGGAATGTGAACGCGCCGAATTCCATTAGTGCCAGCGCAATCCCGCAGTTCACCAGGACGTACCAGACGCGGCCGGGGTGCCGGTGCAGCACGCGGGAGAAGAAGTTCGCGAACGACAGCGAGCCGGAGTACGCGTTCGTCGTGTTGATCTTGATCTGGGAGACGACGACGAACAGCGCGGCGAACGTCAGCGCCACCGGGCCGAGCGCGGGTTTCACGGCTTCGAGGTACGGCGCGATCGGCTCCAGCGCGTGTGTCTTGCCGACGACGCCGAGAGCGAGGAACGCCAGCAGCGCGCCGCCGATCTGCTTCGCTGCGCCGAGCACGACCCAGCCGGGACCGGCCGCGAGCACCGCGCCCCACCAGGCCCGTTTGTTCGAGGCAGTTTTCTCGGGCATGAATCGCAGGTAGTCGGCCTGCTCGCCGATCTGGCCGATCAGCGACAGCGCCACACCCATGCCGAAGCCGAAGCCGATCGCGGAGAAGCCGGACCCGGCGCCCTCGGTGCCGCCGAACGACGCGAATTCGGCGAACTTGCCGGGCTCGCGGATCGCGACCACGACGAAGGGGAGGACGAGGCCCGCGATCCAGAGCGGCTGCGTCCAGGTCTGCATCTTCGCGACCGCGCCCATGCCGTAGAGCGCGAACGGCAGCACGATCAGGGTCGCGAGCAGGTACCCGATGGGCAGCGGCAGTCCGACGGCGAGTTCGAAGGCCTGCGCCATGATCGAACCCTCGAGCGAGAAGAAGATGACGGTGAAGCTCGCGTACACCAGCGACGTCAGCGTCGATCCGAAGTAGCCGAAGCCGGCGCCCCGGGTCAGCAGGTCCATGTCCACACCGGACTTCGCGCAGGCCGACGCGATCGGGACGCCGGTCACGAAGATGACCACGGCCGCCGCGAGGATCGCGAGGACCCCGGACGTGAACCCGTAGGACAGGACGATGCTGGCGCCGATGGCGAAGTCGGCGAGGTAGGCGATGCCGCCCAAAGCGGTGGTCGCGACTACGAAGGGTGACCAGCGGCGGAACGAGTGCGCGGCGAAGCGGAGGGAGTAGTCTTCGCGGTTCTCGTTGGCCGCGAGCGGGGCGTAGCGCCGGCGGGGTGGAGCAGGGGATTCCTGCTGGCCGGACAGGGTGTCGGTCATACCTGCCTCCGAGTCGGTGGGGAACGGCTGGCGGAGCAGGCCGACGGTAGATCGCTCCTTTATCGATCAGGGTCCGCGCGGTAAACCCCGCGTTACGGCTTGTCGCCCTGCGGTTACCAGGTGATGGCGGCGACGGGGTGGCAGGAGTCACCGTTCAGTGGGTTTCGCCGCAGCTCGCGAGGCAATAACGTCGGCGGATAGCCGAAGTGACAGATGCCCCGACCGGGTGTGGAGGTTTGGCGATGACGCCGGAGATCGACGACGTTGACGTAGCGGACGCCGTTGTGCGGCTGCCCGGGATGCGAGTCGCCTACGATGGGCGCCCGTTCGACGAGTCCGCGCTGGCGGCCACCTGGACCGAACAGTTGCAGGCCTGGCTGAACGACGCCGACTCGGCGGGTGTCCCCGAACCCAACGCGATGGTGCTGGCGACCGCGGACAGTGAGGGCCGTCCGTCCTCCCGCACGGTCCTGTGCAAGGGGCTCGACGAGCGTGGGGTGGTGTTCTACACGAACTACACCTCGAACAAGAGCCACGATCTGATCGCGACGCGCTACGCCTCGGTCACCTTCCCCTGGTACGGCCTGCACCGGCAGGTGTCGGTGCGCGGCGAGGTCGAGAAGGTCGGTCCGAAGGAGACCGCGGAGTACTGGGCGCAGCGGCCGCGGGGTTCGCAGCTGGGCGCGTGGGCGTCGCCGCAGTCCCGCGTCGTCGAGGGCCGTCGCGCGCTCGACAACGCCCTGCACGGCATCGAACGCCGCTTCGCCGACGTCGAGAACATCCCGGCGCCGCCGCACTGGGGTGGCTGGCGGATCCGCCCCGACGTCGTCGAGTTCTGGCAGGGCCGCGCCGACCGCATGCACGACCGGCTCCGCTACGTCCGTACCGACGACGGCTGGCACATCGAACGCGTCGCCCCCTGATCTTCGCCGCGATGTCGTTAAGGCCACCTTATGGGCGTCTGACGCCCATAAGGTGGCCTTAACGGCATTGGGGCTCGGGGATCCCGGACCTCTGGCTTGGCCCCGTCGGCTCCTGTTGGCCGCTGGGAGGCGGGGTCACTTCTCGCCACCGGGTTTTGTCGGACCTCGCTCGTAGGCTTTTTGGTAGGGGCGCTCAGGGTGTTCTGAATCTTCCGTTCATTCCTTCAGCGATGCTGGCGGCCGTGCGCGGGGGAAGTCCGAGGGACGCCCTGGGTGCATCCACCGCACCGAGGGACGCTCTTGTCGCACTCACAAGCCCGGCGGACCGAAGGTGCTCCAGCACAAACGCGCAGTGCCCACGACTGCGGAGCCCTCAGCGAACAACCTCATCGGGGCACCCGCCCCACCCCCGAACCCGCGCGAGGAAAATCACCTGCGCCCAGATAGTTAGCACAGCTAACCTGGTCGGTTGTGAGTGGTGATACGGGGACGCTGCCGCCCCGAACCGGGGTCCGCAAGCTGCTCGGCCGCATCGTCGTCGACATCCGCCCGCTGAAGATCCCGGCCTTCCGCAGGCTGTGGTCGTCCACAGTGGTCACTGCGATCGGCACGCAGCTGACAGCCGTCGCGGTGCCGAAGCAGGTCTTCGATCTGACCGGTTCGTCCGGGTATGTCGGGCTCACCGGCGCCGTCGCGCTGGTGCCGCTGCTGGTGTTCGGGCTGTGGGGCGGTGCGGTCGCGGACGCCGTCGACAGGCGCAAGCTGCTCCTCGTCACCAACGTCGGCGTCGCCGTGACCTCGGCGCTCCTGTGGCTGCAAGCGTTCGCGGGCTTCGGCTCGGTGTGGCTCGTGCTCACCCTGCTCGCGATCAACCAGGCGTTCTTCGCGATCAACATGCCCACCCGCGGCGCCGTCATCGCCCGCCTCGTCCCGCCTGAACTGCTGCCCTCGGCGAACGCGCTGAACGCGACGATGTCCACCTTCGGCGCGGTGTTCGGGCCGCTGCTGGCCGGTGCGCTGATCCCGGTCATCGGACTGTCCACTTTGTACCTGGTCGACGTCGTCGCGCTCACCATCACGCTGTTCGCGGTCTGGCGGCTGCCGTCGATCCCGCCGCTGGGCGACCAGAAACGACGCGCGGGGGTCAGCGACGTCATCGACGGCTTCCGGTATCTCGCGACGCAGAAGGTGCTGCTCGCCTCGTTCGTGGTCGACATCATCGCGATGGTCGCCGGAATGCCTCGCGCCCTCATTCCCGAAATGGCCGAACGCACCTTCGGCGATCCGCCCGGCGGTGGTCCCGCGCTCGGCTGGCTGTACGCGGCGATCCCGGCGGGGGCGATGCTGATCGGCCTGTTCTCCGGCTGGCTGACGCGAGTGCGCCGCCAGGGCGTCGCGGTCGTGGTCGCGATCTGCGCGTGGGGTGCCGCGGTGGCAGCGTTCGGGATCGCGCATTCGCTGTGGCTCGGTGTCCTGTTCATGGCCCTCGCCGGCGCCGCGGACATGGTCAGCGCGATCTACCGGATGGCGATCCTCCAGGTCGCGACGACCGACGAAATGCGCGGACGGCTCCAGGGCGTGTTCACGGTCGTGGTCGCGGGCGGGCCGCGCATCGCCGATGTCACGCACGGGTGGGCGGCCGCCGGCTTCGGCACCGCCGTCGCCGCGTCGGGCGGTGGCCTGCTGGTGATCGTCCTGGTGCTGGCCTCGATGCTGCTGCTCCCGGCGTTCTGGCGGTATCTCGCGCCGTCGGCTTGATCCGTTCAGCGTAGGTACAGTGTCTGGTATGCGAACTTTCCGCGCCCTTTCCGTACTCACCGTGGTCGGCGGGCTCGCCGCCGTCACCGTCGCCTGTTCCTCACCCGCGCCTGCCCCGCATCGCCCGCCTTCCTCGGCGCCCGCCGCGTCGAAGGCCGCGGAACTCAAGGACCCGTGCACGCTGCTGTCCGCGGAGGAGGTCGGCAAGGCGATCTCCAAGCAGGGCGTGACGACGAAGGCCGGACAGGTCGAGAACGCGGCCAACGGCGGCAAATCGCGTGCGTGCCAGTATCTCGTCGAGGGCAAACCCGCCGGTGAGCTGAAGGTGACGCAGTACGCGAGCAAGGCCAAGCCGTCCGAAATGATCGCGGGGATCAAGAAGGACAAGGTCGGCGCGCAGGACGTCAGCGGCTTCTCCGACGGCGCGGTGTACTACACCGAAGGCCAGAAGACCGCGTTCTTGGTCGCCGGGAAGGTTTCCAACGGCGTGCCGACGCTGATCGACTACGCGGGCCCGACGAAGATGACCGCCGAGATGATGGCCCCGCTGGTGAAGACGGCGCTCGCGGCGAACTGAGCCGTAATAGGCGCTATCGGACTTTCCGTTCGTAGCGGGACGAGGCAGACTGTGCCCGCATGACGGACGTGCGCACGGAAGCGAAGGCGGGCGAACCGGCACTGCGACGGGTCATGGGCCCGAAGCTGCTGCTGTTCTTCGTCGCGGGGGACATCATCGGCACCGGCGTCTACGCGCTGACGGGGCAGGTCGCGGGCCGGGTCGGCGGCGCGTTGTGGCTGCCGTTCCTGCTCGCGTTCGTCGTCGCGTTCATGACGGCGTTCAGCTATCTCGAGCTGGTCGGGAAATACCCGAAGGCCGCGGGCGCGGCGCTGTACACCCACCGTGCCTTCGGGATCCCGTTCCTCACGTTCATGGTCGCGTTCGCGGTCATGTGCTCGGGGATCACGTCGGCGTCGTCGGCCGCCGTCGCGTTCGGCGCGACGTACCTGGCCGCGTTCGTGAAACTGCCGACGGTGCTGGTCGCGATCGTGTTCGTCGCCGGGCTCGCGGTGATCAACTTCCGCGGCGTCGGCGAGTCGGTCAAGGCCAACGTCGTGCTCACCTGCATCGAGATCTCCGGGCTGCTGATCATCATCGGCGTCGGGGTGTGGGCGGTGCTGAACGGCAATGGTGACGCCTCGCGGCTGGTGCAGATCGACACCGCGGACCGGACGTGGCTGGTCGCGATCACCTCGGCGACGTCGCTGGCCTTCTTCGCGATGGTCGGTTTCGAGGACTCGGTCAACATGGCCGAGGAATGCCACGACCCGGTGCGGATCTTCCCGAAGGCGATGCTGTGGGGCATGGTCGTCGCGGCCACGATCTACGTGCTCGTCTCGATCACGTCGTCGTTGCTCGTCCCGGCAGGCGACCTGGCGGCGGCGAAGAGCGACGCCCTGCTGAAGGTGCTTGACGTCGGCGCTCCCGGCTTCCCGCGCGAGGTCTTCTCGGCGATCGGCCTGTTCGCCGTCATCAACTCGGCACTGATCAACATGCTGATGGCGAGCAGGCTCCTGTACGGGATGGCGAACGAGGGCATCATCCCGCGCCGGTTCGGCAAGGTGCATCCCCGGCGCCGGACGCCGTGGGTGGCGATCGTCTTCACCAGCCTGATCGCGATCGGCTTGGTGTCCACTGTGGACATCAGCGTGCTCGGCGGGACGACGGCGTTGCTGCTGCTGGCGGTGTTCGCCATCGTCAACGTCGCCGTGCTGGTGCTGCGCCGCGATCATGTGCCGCATCACCATTTCCGGGCGCCGACGGTGATTCCGGCGCTGGCGGCGGTCTTCTGCGTGTATCTGGCGAGTCCGCTGTCCGGGCGTCCCGCGCGTGACTACGTCGTCGCCGGGATCCTGCTCGCCGTCGGCCTGCTGCTGTGGGCGGTGAACTGGGCGCTGATGCGCCGTAACCGCGCGACGGTTGCGTGACGGTGCGGATCTTGGCAGGGTCGGCGTCGTGGAGCTGACCGAAGTATTCGAATGGCGGGGGCGTCGAGTTCGCTGGGGGCGGGCGGGTTCCGGTCCGGATGTCGTTTTCTGCCACGGGACGCCGTGGTCCTCGCAGCTGTGGCGCCCCTACGCCGAGGCGCTGGCCGAGGAGTTCACCGTGCACCTGTGGGACATGCCCGGCTACGGGAGTTCCTCCAAGGACGCGGAACACCGGGTGTCCCTGGATGTCCAAAGTGAACTCTTCGCGGACCTGCTGGCGCACTGGGATTTGCGGTCGCCGCACGTGGTGGCGCACGACTACGGCGGCGCGGCGTCGCTGCGGACGCATCTGCTGCACGGCCGGGCCTACGCGTCACTGGCCCTGGTCGACGTCGTCGCGCTCGCGCCGTGGGGCTCGGAGTTCTTCCGGCTGGTCAGGGAGAACGCCGGCGTCTTCGCCGCGGTTCCGGAAGCGATGCACGAGGGCATGCTGCGGGCCTACATTTCCGGAGCGAGTGCTCGCGGCCTGACAGCGGAACACCTCGAAATGCTCGTCGTGCCCTGGCGTGGTGATGAGGGGCAAGCCGCCTTCTACCGCCAGATCGCGCAGGCCGATCAGGTCTACACCGACGAGGTCGAGGGTTTGTATCCGAAGGTGGATCTGCCGGTTCTTGTTGTGTGGGGCGAAAACGACACATGGATACCGGTGGATCGCGCGCACCGGCTGGCTTCGCTGATCCCGGACGCGCGTCTTCGCCTGATCGGCAACGCCGGTCACCTCATCCAGCTCGACCAGCCGGTCGCCCTGGCCTCGGCACTGCACCAGTGGCTGACGTCCCGCTGAATCGCCGGTCCGTGAAGGCCTCCTTACCGGCCCCTTTTGCAGTTTATGATGTATTTAATCCATTTCAAGTGGTACAACAAGCCAAAAGGTGTGGGTTGTCGGTGAAAAAAAAAAG
>NZ_JBHYIK010000042.1:0-33791 GCF_042739735.1 Amycolatopsis sp. NPDC059027
TGTGGGTTAAGGCCCCCACCAGACCAGTGGGTTGATAGGCCAGATATGGAAGCACAGTAATGTGTTGTCGAGTTGACTGGTACTAATAGGCCGAGGACTTGCCCACAAACATGCTACGCATTCACTCTACAGCTCTGAAACACCACACATGTTGTGGTTGTTTCGCAGAGTTTCGGTGGTTATAGCGTCAGGGAAACGCCCGGTCCCATTCCGAACCCGGAAGCTAAGCCTGACTGCGCCGATGGTACTGCAACCGAAGGGTTGTGGGAGAGTAGGACACCGCCGAACACCCTTTCCGTAGGGCCCGTTAGGATAGCCGATTGGCTCGCCTAACGGGCCCTACGTGTGTCTGACGAAGATTTTTCATGGCAGGAGGCCAGGTGTCCGAGTTCGGTCGACGTGACTCAGAGGATGATGGCGCGTCCGGCCGGTCGGGACGGCGGGACCACGGTTCCCGCGCTGGCCGGTCCGGTGCGCCGCAAGGGGATCGGCGTGGTGGCAGGCCGGATCGCGGCGGCCGCGACGGTGGCTACCAGGGCCGTCCGCGCCGGGACGACCGCGGCTCTCGCGGGGCGGGCGGCTACGCGGGTAAGCCCTCGCGTGGCGATGCCCCCCGCGAACAGCGCCGCGACTTCGGCGGGAAGCGCAACGAAGGCGAGCGCGGCGGCCGCTGGGAGGACCGCTCGGGCGAGCGGCGCGGTAGCGGTGACCGCTTCGACAACCGCGGTGAGAAGCGGTTCGGCGGCAGGTCGGACGAGCGTTCGGGCGGCCGTTACGAGAAACGGTCCGAGGGCGGGAGCGGTGGCCGCTTCGACGATCGCCGTTCGGGCTCGGGTCGTCCGCAGGGCAAATCGTCCTACGGCAGCCGGTCGGACGGCCCGCGGAAGTGGGAGGACCGGCCGCGCCGGGACGACGACCGCGGGGGCTACAAGGGTCGTGACGATCGCGGCCGTTCCGGTGGCTTCGACCGGTCGCGTCGTGATGACGATCGTGGTTACCAGAAGCGCGAAGACCGTGGCGGTTACCGGGGCCGCGACGATCGGGGCGGCGCGAGCGGCGGCTACGACAAACCGCGCCGCGATGATCGTGGTGGGTTCCGTGGCCGCGATGACCGGGGCGGTTCGGGTGGTGGCTTCGACCGCCCCCGTCGCGACGACGATCGCGGTTACCAGAAGCGGGACGACCGTGGCGGCTACGAGCGCAAGGACGAGCGCCGCGACGATCGCGGGCAGGGTCCGCGTCGCGAGGACCGTCCGGCTCGCGAGCGTCAGCCGCGTCGCGACCCGCGGCCCGCGTACTCCGCCAAGTCCGACGGCCCGCTCGACGACGAGGCGATGGCCCGCGAGCTGCTCGAAGCCCCGGAACTGCCGGAGGACATCGAGTACTCCGACCTCGACGAGGAAGCCCGGCGCGAACTCCGCACGCTGCCGAAGGGGCTCGCCGAGACAGTTGGCAAGCATCTGGTGGCCGCCGGCGGGCTGATCGACAGCGATCCCGAGGCCGCGCTGGAGCACGCGAAATACGCGAAGGCCAAGGCGTCGCGGGTGCCGATCGTGCGGGAGGCCCTCGGCCTCGTCGCCTATCACGCGGGCAAGTGGGCGGAGGCGCTCTCCGAACTGCGCGCGGTGCGGCGGATGACCCGCAGCGACGAGCACATCGCCATCATCGCCGACGCCGAGCGCGCGCTGGGCAGGCCCGAGCGTGCGCTGGACCTGGCGAAGGAGGCCGACAGCTCGAAGCTCGCGAAGGGCACGCAGGTCGAGCTCGCCATCGTCGCCGCGGGCGCGCGCCGCGACCTCGGGCAGCTCGACGCGGCGGTGGTCTCGCTGCAGGGCGACGACCTCCAGCCGGGCAAGCGCGACCCGTGGAGCGCGCGGCTTTTCTATGCCTACGCGGACAACCTCGTCGCGGCCGGGCGACAGGAAGAGGCGCTGCGCTGGTTCCTGAACGCCGCCGAGGCCGACGAGGACGACGAGACCGGCGCCGCCGAACGTGCCGCGGAACTGGCGAACGAGTCGAACGAGCCCAACGAGTCCGATGAGTGACGCGCTGCTCGCGGCCTACGACGCGGTGCTGTTCGACCTCGACGGCACGGTCTACCACGGCACGCGGGTCATCCCGGGCGCTCCGGAGACGTTGCGAGCGGTGCGGGATCATGGCACCGCGGTCCGGTTCGTCACGAACAACGCCTCGAAGGCGCCGGAGGACGTGGTCGCGCATCTCGCCGGGCTCGGCATGCCCGCCGAACCCGGTGAGGTGCACACCAGCGCCCAGGCCGCCGCGGTGCTGCTGAAGGAGCGGCTGGAGCCGGGGACCGCGGTTCTCGTCGTCGGCACCGAGTCGCTCGCGGCGCTGGTCGCCTCGGCCGGGTTGCGGCCGGTGCGCAGGATCGCCGACGCCGACGACATCGCCGGTGTGGTGCAGGGGCATTCCCCGGCCAACACCTGGGCGGACCTCGCCGAGGCGTGTCTCGCGATCCGCGCGGGCGCGCTGTGGGTGGCGACCAACGTCGACCCGACGCTGCCGTCGGAACGCGGCCTGTTGCCCGGCAACGGGTCCATGGCGGCCGCGCTGCGGACCGCTACCGACGTCGAACCGCTCGTCGCGGGCAAACCGGCGCCGCTGCTGTTCGACACGGCGGCGCGGACGGCGGGCGCGAACCGTCCGCTGGTCGTCGGCGACCGGCTCGACACGGACATCGCGGGTGCGGTCGCGGCGGGTGTCGACTCGCTGGTGGTGCTGTCCGGGGTGACCACGCCGGCGACCTTGCTCGCCGCGGTGGAAGCGGAGCGGCCGACCTACGTCGCCGCCGATCTCGGCGCGCTGGACCAGCGTGCCGACCAGCTCGCGATCGGGTCGCAATCCGGCTGGCAGGTCACCCACAGTGGTGACTTGCTGGCGGTGTCCGGCCAGGGTGATCCGCTCGCCCTCCTGCGCACGCTGTGCCCGGTGGCCTGGGCTTCCGGTACGACCACCGTGCGTGGGGACACCGATACGGCGCGTGCGGCGCTCGGGGAACTCGGACTGGCCTAACCGGCTTCCCGGCGGTATGAGTGCCAAGGGGTATTTTGAGTGCGTGCAGGATTACCCCAACAACCCCGTCCCGCGGCCCGTTCCGGGCCCGCCGCCCGGCGCCGGCCAGTCGGTGCCGCAGGAGATCGACCCGCGGGCCGGTATCGACGAGGCCGTGGCCGGTCTCGACGGCCTCGACGCGCTTCCTCTGGTCGAGCACGTCGACCGCTTCGACGCCGTGCACACCGAGCTGACTGTCGCGTTGTCCAGCATCGACAGGGTCTGACCGGGTGGCGAAACGGGCCCGCCTCGACGCGGAGCTGGTGCGGCGCGGCCTCGCGCGATCACGGGAGCAGGCTTCCGCGCTGATCGCGGACGGCAAGGTCACGGTGCGCGGCATGGTGGCCACCAAGCCCGCTACCGGCGTCGAGTCGGGCGCGGCGATCGTCGTCCGCGACGAGGACGACCCCGGCTGGGCCTCGCGCGGCGCGCACAAGCTGCTCGGCGCCCTCGCGGCCTTCACCCCGGACGGGCTCACCGTGGACGGCAAACGCTGCCTGGACGCCGGCGCGTCGACCGGCGGCTTCACCGACGTGCTGCTGCGCAACGGCGCCAAGTCCGTCATCGCGGCGGACGTCGGGCGCGGGCTGCTGGACTGGCGCCTGCGCACCGACGACCGGGTCGTCGTGTTGGACAAGACCAATGTACGGAATCTGACCACCGAACAGCTCGGCGGCCAGGTCGACCTCGTCGTGGGCGACCTCTCGTTCATCTCGCTCGAGCTCGTCCTGCCCGCGCTCACGGAGTGCGCGCGCGAGGGCGCCGATCTGGTGCCGATGGTGAAGCCGCAGTTCGAGGTCGGCAAGGACCGGCTGGGCAGCGGTGGCGTCGTGCGCGATCCCGGCCTGCGGGCCGAGTCGGTGCTCGGCGTGATCGAGCACGCCGCCGGGCTCGGTCTCGAGCTGCGTGGAGTCGTCGCGAGCCCGCTCCCCGGGCCCTCGGGCAACGTCGAGTACTTCGTCTGGCTGCGCAAGGCGGTGGCCGGGTCCACAGTGGACGGGGTAGACAGGGCGGAGGCCGAGCGGCTCGTCCGAACCGCGGTCCAGGAAGGGCCTCAATGACCACCGAACGTGAGGTGCTGCTCGTCGTGCACCCGGACCGGGACGCCACCCGGGAGGCCGCGCGCGAGGTGTCCGCGCGGCTGGCCAAGGCGGGGATCCGGCTGCGGGTCATCGAGGAGGACGTGCGGCATCTGATCGACCCGGACGGCGGCGTCGGCTCGATGTGCACCGTGCTCGCGCCCGAGGGCGACCCTGCCGCGGGCACCGAGCTGGTGCTGGTGCTCGGCGGGGACGGCACGCTGCTGCGGGCCGCCGAGCTCGCCCGGCCCGCGGGGGTGCCCGTCCTCGGGATGAACCTCGGCAGGGTCGGCTTCCTCGCCGAGGCCGATTCCGACGCGCTCGCGGATACCGTGCAGCGTGTGGTCGACCGCGACTACCACGTCGAAGAGCGGATGACCGTGGACGTCTCGGTGACCGTGCACGGCGTCGAAGTCGCCCGTACCTGGGCGTTGAACGAGGCCAGCGTGGAGAAGAGCACCCGGGAGCGGGTGCTGGACGCGCTCATCGAGGTCGACGGCAGACCGGTGTCCGCCTTCGGCTGCGACGGTGTGTTGTGCGCGACACCCACCGGTTCGACCGCGTACGCGTTCTCGGCGGGCGGCCCGATCATCTGGCCGGACGTCGAGGCGCTGCTGGTCGTGCCGAGCAACGCGCACGCGATGTTCGCTCGCCCGCTGGTGGTCTCACGGGACTCGGTGATCACCGTCGGCATCGACCCCGACGGCTCCTCTGCCGTACTGACCTGCGACGGGACCCGGCATCTGGATCTGCCGCCTGGCGCGCGGGTGACGGTCGTGTGCGGGCGGGTCCCGGTGCGGCTGGTGCGGCTGTGGGACGGCCCGTTCACCGACCGGCTGGTGCACAAGTTCTCCCTGCCGGTCAAGAGCTGGCGCGAGCGCCACGACCGCTGACTCCGCCGCTCGCGGCGCGCGAACGGAGTTTTCCCGGCTTTTTTCGCAAGGAATTCGCCGTTCATGGCGAGCGAGCGCGCACGTGGTCGGTGCGTGCCGCTACGGTAGGCGTCGTGCTGGCCGAGATGCGCATCCAGGGCCTCGGAGTGATCGAGGACGCCCTGCTGGAACTGCACCCGGGCTTCACCGTCGTCACCGGTGAGACGGGTGCGGGCAAGACCATGGTGGTGACCGGGCTGCACCTGCTCTCCGGCGGCCGGGCCGAGGTCTCGAAGGTGCGGACGGGCACGCTCAAGGCGTTCGTCGAGGGCCGGTTCACCCTCACCGGCGCCGAGGCGGCGAGCCGGATCGTCACCGACGCCGGTGCCGACATCGACGAGGACGGCAGCGTCATCGCGCTGCGGTCGGTCGCGGTCGACGGGCGCTCCCGCGCCCACCTCGGCGGCCGGTCGGTGCCGGTCGGGGTGCTCGCGGACCTGTCCGAGCAGGTGATCGCCGTGCACGGGCAGAACGACCAGCTCCGGCTGCTGCGCCCGGCCGAACAGCGCGCGGTGATCGACCGGTTCGCCGGGGACGCCGTCGCCGAACCGCTCCAGACCTACCGGGAGATCCGGGACGAGTGGCTCGCGGTGATCGCCGAGCTGGCCGAGCGGTCGAGCCGGTCGCGTGAGCTGGCGCAGCAGGCCGATCTGCTCCGCCACGGGCTCACCGAGATCGACGCCGTCGCGCCGGAGCCGGGGGAGGACGTCGAGCTCACCGAGCAGATCAAGCGGCTGGCCGCGGTCGACGAGCTGCGCGCGTCGGCCACCGAGGCACACAACGCGGTCTCGGGCTCGGCGGACGGTGATCCGGACGCGCCCGGCGCGCTCGGGCTGGTGGGCGAGGCGGTCCGCCGGTTGTCCACGGCCGAGGACGCGGTACTGCGCGATCTGGTGCCACGGCTCGAAGAGGCGTCGGTGCTGCTGTCCGACGCCGGAGCCGAACTGGGCGGCTACATCGAGTCGCTCGACGCCGATCCGGCGTTGCTGGAGAAGGTGCTCGCCCGGCAGGCCGACCTCAAACGGCTCACCCGCAAGTACGCCGCGGACGTCGACGGGGTGCTCGCCTGGGCCGAGGACGCCCGGCTGCGGCTGTCCACGATGGACACTTCGGAGGAGGCGCTGGCCGAGCTGGCCACCCGCCGGGACGAACTGGCCGGGAAGCTGACGGGGTACGCGGCCGAGGTCTCCGCCGCGCGTGGCAAGGCGGCGGCGGAACTCGCGACGGCCATCACCGCCGAACTGTCCGGCCTCGCGATGGGCCAGGCCGAGATCGAGGTGACCGTCGAACAACGTCCGGCCGAGCACGGTGACCGCCAGGCGCTGACGCTCGACGGCCGCGCGGTGCACGCCGGGCCCGACGGCATCGACGACGTCGAGCTGCTGCTGCGCGCGCACGACGGCGCCCCGGCGCTGCCGGTGCACAAGGCGGCGTCCGGTGGTGAGCTGTCCCGGGTCATGCTCGCCATCGAGGTGGTGCTCGCGCACGCGGACACAGTGCAGACGCTGGTGTTCGACGAGGTCGACGCCGGGGTCGGCGGCCGCGCCGCGGTCGAGATCGGCCGCAGGCTCGCCCGGCTCGCGCGGACCCACCAGGTCCTCGTGGTGACCCACCTGCCGCAGGTCGCGGCCTACGCCGATCAGCATCTGGTCGTCGACAAGGGCACCAGCGGTGGCGTCACCCGCAGCGGCGTGAAAACGCTCGAACAGCCCGAGCGGGTGCGGGAACTGGCGCGCATGCTCGCCGGAATGGACGGGACCGAGACCGGCCGCGCCCACGCGGAGGAACTCCTCGCGGCCGCGGAATCCGATAAGAAAGCACCCGTGAAACGGCCGAAGCGCGGCGGAAAGAAGAGCAAATCGAGCGCGTGAGATAGCTGCGCGCGGCTTACCAATGAGACCGAAAGCAGGCCCGGCTCGCGAAGTCGGCCGACCTGCATGAGCCGCTTGCTTTCGGTCGGTTTGGTATCTATCGGCGCAGTCGCGCCCGTCGAAAAGTTGCCATCCTCACCGCAATGAGTCATGCCTGTTACGGCGTGGCGTGCGACGTCTCACGCGCAAATTTGTCACCATCGGCAACATGAAGCTCACCGGTCTGCTCACGCGGAACAACGAGGCCCTTCCCGGGATCACCGGCGTCGCACGGGTCGACCGCCGCACCCGGGAGCTGCTGCGCCGGATCAGTCCCGGCGACATCGTCGTGCTCGACCAGCTCGACCTCGACCGCGCGACGGCCGACGCGCTGGTGGAGGCCGAGGTCGTCGGCGTGGTCAACGCCTCGCCCTCGATCTCCGGCAGGTTCCCCAACCTCGGCCCGGAGATCCTGCTCGGCGCGGGGATCCCGCTCATCGACTCCGTCGGCGGCGACCTGCTGCGCACGGTCAAGGACGGCACCAAGCTCCGGCTGCACGACGGCGTCGTCTACGTCGGTGAGCGTCAGATCGCCTCCGGGATCGAGCAGACGGCGGAAAGCGTCGCCGATCAGATGATCGAGGCCAAGGCCGGGATGTCGACCCAGCTGGAAGCGTTTTCGGCGAACACCATCGAATTCCTGCGTCGCGAGCGCACCCTGATCCTGGACGGCGTCGGCGTCCCGGAACTGCAGGTGTCGCTGCGCGACCGGCACGTCCTGGTGGTGGCGGGCGGCACCGGGCACGCCGAGGACCTCAAGCACCTCAAGAAGTACATCGCCGAGCACCGGCCCGCGCTGATCGGCGTGGACGCCGGGGCGGACACGCTGCGCGCGCAGGGCTACAGGCCCGACGTCATCGTCGGTGACCCGCACGGCATCGGCGCGGAAACGCTGCGCACCGGCGGCGAGGTCGTCGTGCCCGCGCAGCCGGACGGGCACGCTCCCGGCGTCGAGCGCATCCAGGACCTCGGCATCGGCGCGGTGACGTTCCCGGCGTCGGGCAATTCCGAGGATCTCGCCCTGCTGCTGGCCGACGCGCACGGCGCGAGTCTGGTCGTCACCGTGGGATTCCAGGCCACGCTGCGGGAATTCCTCGATCACGGCCGGTCGGGGTCCAACCCGTCGACGTTCCTCACCCGGCTCAAGCTGGGCACGAAACTGGTGGACGGCAAGGCGGTCGCCACCCTGCACCGCAGCCGGGTCTCGCTCGGGGCCATCGCGCTGCTCGTCCTCGCGGCCGTCGTGGTGGTGGTCGCGGCGCTGCTCGTCTCCGATGTGGGCTCGGTCTACCTGGACTGGATCCGCCACACCTGGAACTCGTTCATCGGCTGGGTCAAGGGGCTCTTCACGTGATTTCGCTGCGGTACCACGTCGTTTCCATCGCCGCCTGCTTCCTGGCACTGGCCGTCGGGGTGGTGCTCGGTTCGACGGCGCTCAACGGCAGCCTGCTGTCGGGGCTTTCGGACCAGAAACAGGATCTCGGCAAGCAGGTCTCCGACCTCGAGGCACAGCGCAACGCGCTCAACGCGCGGCTGGCCGACGCGGACGCGTTCGCGGGCGCGACCGGGGCGAAGGTCGTCGCCGGGGCGCTGGACAAGCGATCGGTGGTCCTGGTGACCACAGAGGACGCTCGTCCCGCCGACCGCGACGCGCTCAAGAAGCTCATCGGGGAGTCCGGGGCCTCGGTCACCGGTGAGGTCCAGCTGACCGGGATGTTCACCGACCCGGCGAAGACCGATCAGCTGCGCGACGTCGTCACGCGGCTGCAGCCGGCGGGCTCGAAGTTCCCGACGGCGGGCGACTCCGGCACGCTCGCCGGCGCGCTGCTCGGTTCGACGCTGTTGCTGGACAAGGCCAGCGCCAAGCCGCAGTCGACGCCCGCCGAACTGGCGGCCGCGCTCGGCGGGCTCACCGACGGTGGTTTCGTGAAGCCCAGCCAGGACGTCAAACCCGCTCAGCTCGCGGTGGTGCTCACCGGGGCGCAGGCCTCCGGCGACGGCGCGGGCGACCGCGCGGCCGCCATCGCCCGCTTCGCCGCGCAGCTCGACCGTTCCGGTGCGGGCACGGTGCTGGCGGGCAACCCGGGTTCGGCAGGCGGCGCGGGCGCGCTCGGCGTCGCCAGGGCCGACACCGCCATCACGTCGATCCTGTCCACAGTGGACAACGCGGACTCGGCCGCGGGCCGGATCAGCACGATCCTCGCCCTGAAGGAACAGCTCGACGGCGGTTCCGGCCGGTACGGCATCGCGGGCAACGCCCAGGCGCCCGCGCCCGGCGTGGGCAACGCCAGCGGTAACTAGGGTCCGTTACAGGAAAGTGGAAAGGCCGTCGAGCAGCCGGTCGACGTCGTCGGTGTTGTTGTACGGCGCGAGCCCGACCCGCAATGCGGGAGCGGACAGCTTCAGCGTGGCGAAGGCTTCGGGGGAGTAGAACGATCCCGCTACGGCGACGACGTTCCGCTCGGCGAGGTGCAGCTGCGCCGCCCGCTCGCGGCCGTCGAGGCCCATCAGTATGGTCGGGGTGCGATCGTCCGCCTTCGAATGGATGGTGACCGCTCCTGCCCAGCCGTGGAGCCCCTTTTCCACCCTGGCACGCAGTTCGAGTTCGTGGTCGTGCACCGAGCGCAGCGAATGTGTCAATCGTTCCCTGCGCGTGCTGCCCGTGCCGGGGTCGACCCCGGCGAGGAAGTCCACCGCGGCGGTCGCTCCCGCCAGGATTTCGTACGGCAGCGTCCCGAACTCGAAGCGCTCCGGCCCGGCATCCGGGGACGGCGCCAGCTTGTCCGGGCGGAGGGTTTCGAGGAGCGCGGGCGACGCGGCGAGCACACCGCAGTGCGGGCCGAGGAACTTGTACGGCGAGCAGACGAAGAAGTCCGCTCCCAGCGCTGACACGTCCACCAGCTGATGTGGCGTGTGGTGCACTCCGTCGACGTACACCAGGGCACCGGCGTCGTGGGCCAGATCGGCGATCCGGCGGACGGGCGGCTTGGTGCCGAGAAGGTTCGAAGCGGCGGTGACCGCGACCAGGCGTGTCCGGTCCGAGAGGACGCGGACGAAGGAATCGAGGTCGAGTTCCGTGGTCTCGGCGTCGATCTCGATCCAGCGGACGAGTGCACCGGCCCGTTCGGCCGCCTGCATCCAGGGGCGGATGTTGGAGTCGTGGTCCAGACGGCTGAGGACGATCTCGTCCCCCGCGTGCCAGGTTTTGGCCAGGTGCCGGGAGAAGTCGTAGGTGAGCTGGGTGGCACTGCGGCCGTGGACGATGCCTGCGGGCGGGACGCCGAGCAGGTCGGCGTAGGCGGCGCGGAAGCCCGCGACCGCGTTCTCGGCATTGAGCTCCGACGGGCTGCCCCCGCCGCCCAGGTTGGACAGCGGGCCGGTCATCGTTGCGAAGATGGCTTCGGCGACGGGCCGGGGAGTCTGCGTTCCGCCTGGGCCATCGAAGAAAGCGGCCCCCTTGGCGAGAGCGGGGAAGTGGGCTCGGAGGGCGTCGACGTCGAAGGTCATGCCTCGACTCTGGCATCCGGCACTTGAGTGCGTAAATGCTTCGCGGCCGGGACTGCCGCCGACGCCCTCCTGGCCTCACTTCGCCGGCAGATTGAGTGAGACGCAGGCCGGGCGTATCGGCCACAGGTCACCGCCCGGCGGCGCGGGGACCTGCTTCAGCGCCGCCGCCGCTTGCGGGTCGTGCCCCTGTTCCGCCGCGGCGTGCAGGACGTCCACCGCGATCCACTGGTCGAACGGGCCGATTTCCTCGTGCGGCCAAGCACTCTTCCCGTGGACCGCGCCGGGGATGAGGTAGTCGACGGCCTTGCGCAGGCTGCCGCCGCCCGGCGCCTGGTACGACCACAGATCCACGCCGACGTGCCTGCCGATCTCGGCGAGCCTGCCCAGCGCGGTCAGGTTGAAGTTCGAGTAGTGCCACGTCTTCGTGCGGGACAGCTCCAGCGGCTGGCTGCCGTCGGCGGCGATCTGCCTGCCGATCCGTTCGGTCTTCGCGGTGTCCACTATGGACCTCGCGAGGTCGCGTTCGCCGATGTACAGGGCGATCGCGGCGTTCTGCATGTCGAGGAACGTGCCGTGGTTGTTGGTGGCGGCGAGTTCCTTCGTGGCCTGCGGACTGGTCCGCATCCAGTCGAGGTACCGGGTGAGCCACTTCCTGACGTCTGCGCGGTCCTTGCCGTTCCAGCCGGGGGCACCGGCGTCGAGGACGGCGAACGCGTCGACGACCGATGTGAACGACTGCGTGGAGTCGATGATCCCGGTCCCGCGAACGTCGGTGCGGCAGGGGATCAACTGCGCGTAGGTCATGTTCGGGTTCATCCGGGTCGCCGGATCGAGGAACCAGGCGCGCACGGCGGACTCCGCGTGCTCGGCGTACTTCCGGTCGCCGGTGTAGTACCAGGCCAGTGCAAGGGCCGGGATGGCCTCGAACGCGCGGCCGCGTTCGGTGTGATCGCTGATCGCGTCGGCCTCGGGATTGCGCTCGCCGTCGCGCTGGACGTACGGGCAGCCCTGCGGATTGTCGGGCGTCCGTGGCTTGCTCGCCCACCAGTACGGCGCCTGGCTGAGGTAGTCGTGCTTGTCGCCGCTGGGCGGTGTCTGCTGCTTGTGGGTCACCGCCCATGGCGCGTCACCGAGGAAACCGTCCGCTTTGGACAGCAATCCCTTGAGCGCGTCCCGCTGAGCGGGAGTGGCCGTGCCGGTTCTGAGGCCGGATCTGATCTTGGCGAGCTGGACGCCGTCCATGACCACCGTGCGGGGGATCGGGGCCGCTTCCGCTGTGCCGCTCACCGGCATCAGCGCGAGACCCGCGGTGAGCACCGCCGTGCCCAGCGTCCGTAGCTGCTTTCGCACCTGTGACCGCCCTTTCCGTGTTCCGGGGACGCCGAAGTCCCCACGAGCAGCCGGGCGGCGAGCGGCTGTGGCGGAGGAATTCTGCGGTCTGCGCGGCCCGGGTGTCAATCGGCGACGGGCGGCCAGACACGGCGTTTTTCGAGCGGCCGGGCGTACGAACCAGCCCGGCTGGTCCTGAGTCCCAGCGCTACCAGGGACTCCGCGAGCCGGACCGCGGCGGCGACGCCGTCGATGACCGGGATGTCCAGCATGGCCCCGATCCTGCGGTCCAGCCCGGTCATCCCCGCGCAGCCGAGCACCAGCACCTCGGCACCGGCGTCGCGGGCGCGGCGGCCGGCGGTGAGCAGCGCCGACTCGGTGCGGTGTTCGTCGGCCAGTTCGAGCACGCCGAGCCCGGCCCCGAAGACGGCGACGCAGTTGCTCGCCACTCCGGCCGTGTGCAGGCTGTCCTCGATCAGCCCGCACGTTCTGTCCAAAGTGGTCACCACGCCGTAGCGCCTGCCGAGCAGACAGGCCAGATGCGCGGCGGCCTCGGTGATGTCGACGACGGGGACGTCGAGCAGCTCTCGCGCGCCCTCCCTGCCGTGCTCGCCGAATCCCGCCAGCACGACAGCGTCGAACGGGTCCTCGATGCCGCGCAGCAGATCGAGGACCGCGGCGGCGGACAGGAAGCTGTCGAGCCAACCCTCGGCGGATTCCGGTCCCCAGCGCGGGGTTCTGGCCAGGATTTCGGTGCCGGGGCTCGCGGCGGCCCGCGCCCCGGCTTCGATCTCCTTCGTCATCGCTTCGGTCGTGTTGCAGTTGGTGACGAGGATGCGCATCAGTGCGCCCTGGAGACCGCGCGGTACAGCAGCGCGGCCGAAGCGGTGCCGATGAACCACGAGTACGGCGCGGCCGGGGCGAACACGGGTACGAGCGCGATCACGGCGGACAGGGCGGCGGTCGGCAGGAACGTGACGAGCGCCCGCGGGTTGACGCCCCGGCGGTAGTGGTACGGCGAGGAGGAATCGGCGACGAACAACGCGTCGACGTCGACCTTGCCGCGCCGGATCAGGTAGTAGTCGACGATCATGATCCCGAACAGCGGGCCGAGGAACGCGCCGAGCCCGCCGAGGAAGTAGTTGACCACCGCGGGGGAGGAGTACAGCTTCCAGGGCAGCACGCACAGCGCGGCGACGGCGCTGATCATGCCGCCGACGGTGAAACTGATCCGCTTCGGCCAGATGTTGGCCAGATCGTAGGCGGGCGAGACGAAGTTGGCGACGATGTTGACGCCCATGGTGGCGACCGCGAACGTCAGCGCCCCGGCGATCAGCACCGGCGTGCTGTGCACCCTGGCCAGCAGCGCCGCCGGGTCGGTGATGGCCTCGCCGAACACCTGCAGGCTGCCGGCGGTGATGAACACCGAGAGCAGCGCGAACGCCGTCGAGTTGATCGGCAGGCCCCAGAAGTTCCCGCGCCGCACCGTTTTCTGGTCCGGGGCGAAGCGGGAGAAGTCGCAGAAGTTCAGCATCAGCGTGCCGTAGATGGACAGGATCAGCCCGACGGCGCCGAACCACTGCCGGAACTGCTCCCCTGTGGACAGTGCCTTCGGGTTGCTGGTGAGCGAAATGTTCCAGTGGCCCGCGGCGAGGATCCACACCGCGAGCGCGAGCATCACGACCCAGATCGCGGGCCCGCACCAGTCCTGGAACCGGCGCACCGACTCCATGCCCCTGGTCAGGATCAGCGCCTGGACGAGCCACAGCGCGAGGAAACAGGCCCAGCCGAGCGCGTGCAGGCCGAGGAAACCGTGCTCGGTCCAGGGTTTCAGGCCCGGATCGATGGCGAGCACCAGCACGGTGATGGCGACCGAGGCGAGGTAGGTTTGGATGCCGTACCAGAAGATCGCGATGACCGCGCGGATGAGCGCGGGCAGGTTGGCGCCGAACGTGCCGAAGCTGATCCGCGCGACGACGGGGAACGGCACGCCGGTGCGCTGCCCGATCCGGCCCATCAGGTTCATGCCGACGTAGATCAGGACGAACCCGAACAGCAGCGCGGTGAACACCTGCCACGCCGAGAGCCCGAGCACGAACAGGCCTGCCGCGAAGGTGTAGTTGCCGAGGTTGTGCACGTCGGACATCCACAGCGCGAAGATGTCGTACACCTTCCAGCGGCGTTCCTTCGCGGGCGCGAGGTCGGCGTTCCACAGGCGCGGATCGGGGGACGTCGGGGGCGGTCCGGCGGCGTGGGCGAGCGGGGCGGCGGTCATGGGTGCCTCCGATCGACGTGCGAGGACGGCGATTTGGTATCCCAAAAATTGGTATCCCAAATATCACCCCGTCGTTCCCGTCCGTCAAGGCTCCCGGCGATAAACTCCTGTTACCAATCCGACCAAAAGCGGGCGGACACGGGCCGCAGCCGACCTGCTCGCAGGTACCCGTTTCCGCCGTGACTGTGGTCGGATTGGTAACGAGCGGCACAGCACGGCTCGCTACGCGGGCATTGAACGAGAGGGGCTCGATGAGCACGTCGGCGGGCATGCCGCAGCCGCTGGCCGCCACCCGGCAGCGGGTGCGCGACGAACTGCGCGAGCGGATCCTGACCGGCAGGCTCCGGCCGGGGGACCGGCTGGTGGAGCGCGAGCTGGCCGAGGACCTCGGCGTGTCGCGGGTGCCGGTGCGTGAGGCCATCCGCAGCCTCGAAGCCGAGGGCTTCCTGGCCGTCCAGTCCCCGCGGCGGGTGGTGGTGCGGCAGCTGGCGCGAGTGGACGTCGAGGAACTGTTCGACGTCCGCGAGGCGCTCGAAGGACTCGCGGCCGGGCTGGCTGCGGAGCGCGCGACCCCGGCGGATCTCAAACGGCTGGAGCGCGCGCTCGAAGCCGCCGCGAAGGCCACGGTGCGCGGCGACGGCACCCGGATCGCGGCGCTGAACGTCCGGTTCCACGACGAGATCGTGGCGATCGCGGGCAACACGCTGCTCTCGACCGTGCTGCAGCCGCTTGAAGGCCGGTTGCGCTGGCTGACGAGCCAGAACGAGCACTGGGCCGATCTGCTCGGCGAACACCGGCGGCTGTACGAGGCCATCGCGTCGGGGGACGCCGAGCGCGCCAGGACGACCGCGGCCGAGCACGTCCGGGTCAACCGGGAGGTCACCCTCACGACGTTGTTCGCCGACGAGGATCGCGTCACCGGCTGACCCGGACTCGTGTGATCGGGCACGGAACTCGCGTGATCGGGCACGGAACTCGCGTGATTGGGGGGAGATCTCGCGTGATCAGCCGAGCATCGTGGTCCAGGTGCTGGTGAACTCGGGGAAGGTTTTTCCCACGGTGGCGGGGTTTTCGACCTCGACGCCGTCGACGCGCAGGCCGAGGAGCGCGGCCGCCATCACCAGCCGGTGGTCTTCGTAGGTGTGGAACAGCCCGCCGTGCAAGGGGGCCGGGGTGATCCGCAGGCCGTCGTCCGTTTCGGACACCGAACCGCCGAGTGCCGAAAGTTCGGTGGCGAGTGCGGTCAGCCGGTCGGTCTCGTGCCCGCGCAGGTGCGCGACGCCGGAGATCACCGACGGGCCCTCGGCGAAACACAGCAGGGCCGCGATCACCGGGGTCAGCTCGCCGACCTCGTGCAGGTCCAGTTCGACGCCGGGGATCGTCTCGCCGCCGGTGACCGTCAGGCCCGAGGCGTCGAGACGCACCGTCGCGCCGAGCGCGGGCAGCAGCGTGCGCAGCCAGTCGCCCGGCTGGGTCGTGTGCTCCGGCCAGCCCGCGAGGCGCAGGGTGCCGCCGGTCAGCAGAGGCGCGAGCACGAACGGCGCCGCCGTCGACAGGTCGGGCTCCACCACGTACCCCGGGCACGAGAGTTTCGTCGGCTCCACGCGGAATTCGGTGCCGTCACGCTCCACCACCGCGCCGAAGCGGCGCAGCATGTCCATCGTCATCGCGATGTGCGGTTCGCTCGGCGGGGTGCCGCCGACGAGCCGGACCGTGACGCCTTGTTCGAAGGCGGGCGCCGCCAGCAGCAACGCGGACAGGAACTGGCTCGACGCCGAGGAGTCGAGGTTCACCGTGCCGCCCCGCAGCCCGCCCTCGCCGTGCACGGTGAACGGCGGCGCGCCGCGGCCGTCGTCGTCGATGCGGGCGCCGAGCGCGCGCAGCGCGTCCAGCAACGGCCCGATCGGGCGCCGCCGGATGGCTTCGTCGCCGTCGAAGAGGACCGGGGCGAACCCGAGCGAGGCCAGCGCCGGGGTGAACCGCGCGACCGTGCCCGCGTTGCCCAGCGTGACCGTGACCGGCTCACCGCGGCCCGAGCCTGCCGCCGCGATCGGGTGCACGAGGACGCCGTCGGTGGTCGCCTGGGAACGGGCGCCGAGCGCGGACAGCGCGCCGAGCATGAGCCGGGCGTCCCGCGAATCCAGTGGCTGCCGGATCCGGGTCGGCGCCCCGGCCAGCGCGGCGAGTACGTAGGCCCGGTTGGTGATCGACTTCGAGCCGGGGACGCGCACCTCGGCGTCCAGCGGGCCCTCGGCGGTCGGTGCGGTCCACCGGTCTTCGGCTGCGTTCACGTCAGTCACGATGGTGAGCTTAGTAGTCCCGACACGCGCGGTGACGACCCGATATGGGCTCTTCGCGCATGGCTGCCGAGCGGATCGGCAAGCGTGAGATAAGGTGGAGGCCCGTGGGACTTCAGTCGCGGGCAACCAAGTATGTCTTTGTCACCGGAGGCGTCGCCTCCTCTCTGGGTAAGGGACTCACGGCTTCCAGCCTGGGTCAGCTCCTTACCGCACGTGGGCTCCGGGTCACGATGCAGAAGCTGGATCCATACCTCAATGTGGACCCCGGCACGATGAACCCGTTCCAGCACGGTGAGGTGTTCGTCACCGACGACGGCGCCGAGACCGATCTGGACATCGGGCACTACGAACGTTTTCTCGACCGCGACCTCGACGGCAAGGCCAACGTCACGACCGGTCAGGTCTACTCCGAGGTGATCGCGAAGGAGCGTCGCGGCGAATACCTCGGCGACACGGTGCAGGTCATCCCGCACATCACCGACGAGATCAAGTCCCGGATCACCGCGGCCGCGCAGGCGGACGAGTCCGGCCAGGCGCCGGATGTGGTGATCACCGAGGTGGGCGGCACGGTCGGCGACATCGAGTCGCTGCCGTTCCTCGAGGCGTGCCGCCAGGTCCGCCACGACGTCGGCCGTGACCAGTGCTTCTTCCTGCACGTCTCGCTGGTGCCGTACCTGGCGCCGTCGGGCGAGCTGAAGACCAAGCCGACCCAGCACTCGGTCGCCGCGCTGCGCAACATCGGTATCCAGCCCGACGCGCTGGTCTGCCGGGCCGACCGCGAGATCCCCGAGGACCTCAAGCGCAAGATCGGCCTGATGTGCGATGTGGACACCGAGGCCGTCATCGCCTGCCCCGACGCCCCGTCGATCTACGACATCCCGAAGGTGCTGCACAGCGAGGCGCTCGACGCCTACGTCGTGCGCCGCCTCGGCCTGCCGTTCCGCGACGTGGACTGGACGGTGTGGGGCGATCTGCTCGACCGCGTGCACAACCCGGCCGAGACCGTGCGGATCGCGGTGGTGGGCAAGTACATCGACCTGCCCGACGCGTACCTCTCGGTCACCGAGGCGCTGCGGGCGGGCGGGTTCGCCCACCGCGCCAAGGTGGAGATCGTCTGGGTCGCCTCCGACGACGCGCAGACCGCGTCCGGCGCCGCCTCCGTGTTGTCCGATGTGGACGGTGTGCTGATCCCCGGCGGGTTCGGCATCCGCGGTATCGAGGGCAAGGTCGGCGCGGTCGAGTACGCGCGCAAGCACGGCCTGCCGCTGCTCGGGCTGTGCCTTGGCCTGCAGTGCATCGTGATCGAGGCGGCCCGGCACCTGGCCGGCGTCGAGGGCGCGAACTCCGCCGAGTTCGACGAGAACACCGCGCATCCGGTGATCTCGACCATGGCCGACCAGCGTGACGTCGTCGCGGGGGAGCGGGACATGGGCGGCACCATGCGGCTCGGCGCGTACCCGGCGAAGCTCAAGCCGGGCTCGCAGGTCGCGAAGGCGTACGGCAGCACGGAGGTCTCCGAGCGGCACCGCCACCGTTACGAGGTCAACAACGCTTACCGCAAGCGGCTTTCCGAGGCGGGGCTGGTGTTCTCCGGCACCTCGCCCGACGATCGCCTCGTCGAGTTCGTCGAGCTGCCCGCCGACGTGCACCCGTTCTTCGTCGGCACGCAGGCGCACCCCGAGCTCAAGAGCCGCCCGACCCGGCCGCACCCGCTGTTCGGCGCGTTCGTCAAGGCCGTGGTGGACCGCAAGGTCGCCGAGCGGCTGCCGGTCGAGCTGCCGGAGACCCCGGTGGCGGCCCGGTGACCGAGCCAGGGACGCACGAGTTCACCGTCGCGGGCAGCCGCGACGTCCACATCGGACGCGTGGTGGGCCTGCGGATCGACGACGTCGTGATGCCGGGCGGGACCCCCGCGACGCGCGAGGTGATCGAACACCTCGGCGCGGTCGCGGTGGTCGCGCTCGACGCGGGCGGCGCGGTCACGCTCGTCCACCAGTACCGCCATCCGATCGGGCGGCGGCTGTGGGAACTGCCCGCCGGGCTCATCGACCACGAGGGCGAGGATCCGGTCGGGACCGCGCGGCGCGAGCTGGTCGAGGAGGCCGGGCTCGCGGCGGCGGACTGGTCGACGCTGGTGGACGTCGCGGCCTCGCCGGGGTTCACCGACGAGGTGGTGCGTGTCTTCCTGGCCCGCGATCTGTCCGAAGTGGACCGAGAGGTGCTCGGCGAGGAGGAGGCGGATCTGGTGATCCGCCGCTTTCCGCTGGCCGAGGCGGTGCGGATGGCGTTGTCCGGCGAACTGGTCAACGGGGCGACGGTCGGCGGGGTCCTCGCCGCGCACGCCGTCGTCACCGGGGCGGCCGCGCCCCGCCCGGCCGATGCGCCGTGGCGGGACCGCCCCACTCGCTTCGCCGCCCGCGAGCGCTAATCCCGGAGGCGGCGGCCGTGGTTGTCGAAGCCGCCGTTGGCGAGCAGGACGATGCCGTCGATGATCGGCCAGAGCGCGCCGAAGCCCGCGGTGATGACGAACACGACGAACTGCAGCACGGCGATCCCGACGTGCCCGGTGTAGAGGCGGCCGCTGCCGAAGGGGAGCACGATCTGGAGGATCCCGGCGACCATCCGGGACTTCGGCGAGTACGGGACCGGCGGCGGCTGCCACGGGACGGCGGCGGGCAGGCCGTTCGCCGCGGGCGGCGGGTACGGCAGCGGGTGCTCGATGCGCAGGGGCGGGGCCAGGAAAGCCGGGTGCGGGGCGGGCAGATCGGTGAACAGCGGGCGCAGCTCGGCCCGCGTGGTCGCCGCGTACGCGCCGGTCACCCGGGTTTCGTACTCGTCGGGCGTCAGCCTGCCCTGGCTGAAGTGCTCGGCGAGCAGCCGCGCCGACTCCTCGCGCTCGGCGGTGCCGATGCGCAGGTCGTCGTGGTCCATTCTTCACGGTACCTCGGGAAGGCTCCGGCCGGTCGGGACCGGAACCGGCTCGCGGAGTCCTAAGGTGTCCCCGTGGCAGGCGCGGGGAGCAGGGCAGTGGCCGACGCGATCGCCGCGTATCTCGACCATCTGACCGTCGAGCGCGGCACCGCGCGCAACACGCTGGACAGCTACGCCCGCGACCTCCGCCGCTACGCCGCTCACCTCGACAGCGCGGGCGTGACAGGGTTCGGCGACGTCACTTCGGCGCACATCACCGCGTTCGGCGCGGCGTTGCGGGAAGGCGACGAAGAACACCGTCCGCTGGCGGCGTCTTCGGCGGCACGGGCGCTTGTCGCGGTCCGGGGGCTGCACAAGTTCGCCTACGCCGACGGCATCACCGAGCACGACCCGGCCCGCGAGGTCCGCCCACCGACGCCCGCGAAGCGGCTGCCCAAGGCGCTACCGGTCGCGGATGTGCTGCGACTGCTGGAAACCCCGCCGCCCGACGGCGAGCGCCCGCTGCGCGACCGCGCGCTGCTGGAGCTGCTGTACTCCACCGGCGCCCGGATCTCCGAGGCGGTCGGGCTCGACGTCGACGACATCGACGAGGCCGAACGCACCGTGCTGCTCGACGGCAAGGGCGGGAAACAGCGGCTGGTGCCGATCGGCCGCCCCGCGCTCGCCGCCGTCGACGCCTACCTCGTGCGGGCCCGGCCCGCGCTGGCGGCACACGGAAGGGGGACGCCGGCGATGTTCCTCAACGCCCGAGGCAGCAGGCTGTCACGGCAGAGCGCGTGGCAGGTGCTCAAGGACACCGCCGAGCGCGCGGGCATCTCGGCCGCCGTCTCACCGCACACGCTGCGCCACTCGTTCGCCACGCATCTGCTGGAGGGCGGTGCCGACGTCCGGGTGGTCCAGGAACTTCTCGGCCACGCCTCGGTGACCACTACGCAGGTGTACACGCTCGTCACGGTCAACACACTTCGCGAGGTCTACGCCACCGCGCATCCGCGCGCACTGGGCTGAACGGCGCAAAGGACTTCGCACGGTGCGGAAGAGATCGCCCCATCGCGGTCGGCGAGCCGCTTTGGCAGCGCCGCGAATTCCCGCATAGGCTGCCGAGGACTCTGCCGAACGAGGAGCTTTTTCGCTATGTCGACACCGAACCAGCCGGAGCGCCCGGCCGCGTCCGCCGGTTCGGTCGCGGCGAACCTCAACCAGGTCACCATCGCGACCCCCGCCGAGCACGACGGCGACGAACCGTCGGAGACCCCGGTCCGGCCCAAGGGCCGCAAGGCCCGCGCCAAGAACAGGATGAAGCCGCGCGAGGACGACGGGCTCGGCCCGACCGGCCGCCCGCGCCGCGAGATCCCCGAGCCGCCCCCGCTGGAGAAGCACGGCCCGGCACAGGTCATGGCCATGTGCAACCAGAAGGGCGGCGTCGGCAAGACGACCTCGACCATCAACCTCGGCGCCGCGCTCGCCGAATGCGGGCGCCGGGTGCTGCTGGTCGACTTCGACCCGCAGGGCGCGCTGTCGGTCGGCCTCGGCATCCAGCCGCACGAACTGGACCAGACGGTCTACAACGTCATCATGGAGCGGTCGGTGGTGATCACCGACGTCATCCGCAAAACCTCCGTCGACGGCGTTGACCTGCTGCCGAGCAACATCGACCTGTCCGCGGCGGAGGTCCAGCTTGTCGCTGAGGTAGGACGCGAGCACACGTTGTTACGGGTCCTTCGTCCGGTCATGAACGACTACGACTATGTTCTTGTCGACTGCCAGCCCTCGCTCGGCCTGCTCACGGTGAACGCACTGACCGCCGCGGACGGTGTGATCATCCCGCTGGAGTGCGAGTTCTTCAGTCTGCGAGGCGTAGCGCTCTTGATCGACACCATCGAGAAGGTGCAGGAACGCCTCAACCCCAAACTGGACATAACGGGGATTCTCGCCACCATGTACGACCCGAGAACCCTGCACTCGAAGGAGGTCATGGCTCGCGTGGTGGAGGCATTCGGTGACACCGTGTTCGACACGGTGATCAACCGCACCGTGCGGTTCCCGGAGACCACTGTGGCCGGGGAGCCGATCACGACCTGGGCTCCCAAATCCGCAGGCGCGGCGGCCTATCGCGCGCTGGCCCGCGAGGTGATCGCTCGGTGAGCAGGCGAGCTTCCCTGCCCGGAGCGTCGGAACTGTTCCGCATCACGACCAGCACTGCCAACCCCGCGCTCGACACCCCCGCCAAGCCCGCCCCCGGCACGGGGAACGGCGGCACCGGGAACGGCAACGGCGGTGGCGGCACGGGGAACGGCAAGGCGAGCGGGAACGGGCACCAGGACCAGCTGACCCGCAGCGGCGCCGCCCGGCGCGGATCCGGCCGGACCAAGCACGACGCGAAGATCACCGTGTACGTCTCCGGCGACGAACTGCTGGCGATGGAACAGGCGCGGCTGAACCTGCGGGCGAAACACGGTCTGGTGCTCGACCGGGGCAGGCTGGTGCGGGAGGCCGTCGCCGTGCTGCTGGCCGATCTCGACCAGAACGGCGAGCAGTCGGTGCTGGTCCAGCGATTGCGGGCGCTCGGCGACGACGAGAGCGAAACCGAGGCCTGATGGACGAACCGGCATCGGCTGAGCAGGCGCCGGAGCCGGACGAGCAGGCCCCGCAGCCCAGCCAGGACGAACCGGCTCCCGTGCACGAGACCGTGCACGGGGGCACGATCCCGGAGGGGCTGGCCGCCGAGGAACTGAGCACGTCGAAGTTCAAGGTGCGGCTGGCGAACTTCGAGGGCCCGTTCGACCTGCTGCTGCAACTGATCTCCCAGCACCAGCTCGATGTCACCGAGGTGGCGCTGCACCAGGTCACCGACGACTTCATCGCCTACACCCGGGAACTGGGCGAGGACTGGAACCTCGACGAGACAACGGAGTTCCTGGTCATCGCGGCGACCCTGCTCGACCTCAAGGCGGCGCGCCTGCTGCCCGCCGCGGAGGTCGAGAGCGAGGACGACCTCGCACTGCTGGAAGCCAGGGACCTGCTGTTCGCCCGGGTGCTGCAGTACCGCGCGTACAAGCAGGTGGCGGCGTTGTTCGGCGAACTGGAAGCCGGTGCGCTGCGGCGGTATCCGCGTTCGGTCGCGCTGGAGGACCGCTTCGTCGGGCTGCTGCCCGAGGTGATGATCGGCGTCGACCCGGCGAAGTTCGCCGAGATCGCGGTCGCGGTGTTCAAGCCGAAACCGCCGCCGACGGTGTCGATCGCGCACATCCACATGGGCCGGGTGTCGGTGCGCGAGCACGCGGCGCTGCTGCGGCTGAAGCTGGCCGAACGCGGACAGGCGACGTTCGGCGAGCTGGTCGACGACTGCGAGCACACGGTCGAGATCGTCGCGCGGTTCCTCGCGCTGCTGGAGCTGTACCGCGAGTCCTCGGTGCAGTTCGAACAGCTGGAGGCGCTCGCGGAGCTGCATGTGAGGTGGACCGGCGGCAGCGTCGAGGAGGCGGTCGTCGCGGCCGAGCACGACCGGGCCACGGCGGAGGACGAGGAGTACGGGTGAGCAACGAGGAGAACGAACCGGACGTCGCCGAGACCTCTGGGGAACCGGAGGACTCGCGTACCGAAACGGTCGGTTCGAGTACCCAGACAGTCGGCTCGCCGGACGACTCTCCAGGTACGCCGGACGACTCTGCGAGTACGCCGGACGACGTTCCCGGTACACCGGACGATGTTCCGGGTACGGCTGAAGAGGGCGAGGTGCCCGAAGGGGCCGAGGCAGCTGAGGCGGGGGAGGCTGACGAAGCCGCTTCGCCGGAGGAAGCCCCCGGTGTCCCGGCCGAACCGGACGGGCTGGACCCCGATGATCCGGAGTCCGGGCTGGTGGCCGCGGGTGACGCGAGCGACCTGCCCGACGTCACCTCCGACGAGGCCTTGGAGGCCGCGCTGGAGGCGTTGCTGCTGGTCATCGACTCCCCGGCGAGCGAGGAAACCCTCGCCGAGACGGTCGAGCAGCCGGTCGCGCGGGTGACCGTCGCGCTGCGCACCATGGCGCAGAAGTTCACCGAGCGCAGCAGCGGGATCGACCTGCGGCGCGTCGGCGAGGGGTGGCGGTTCTACACTAGGGACGTCTATGCCCCGTTCGTGGAGAAGCTCCTGCTGGACGGCCAGCGGTCGAAGCTGACCAGGGCCGCGCTGGAGAGCCTCGCCGTGATCGCGTACCGGCAGCCGGTGACCAGGGCCAGGGTCGCCGCGGTGCGTGGCGTGAACGTGGACGGCGTGATCCGGACGTTGCTCGCGCGCGGCCTCATCGAGGAGATGGGGACCGATCCCGAGACCACCGGCACGCTGTACGTGACGACCGAGTTGTTCCTGGAGCGGCTGGGGCTGTCGTCGCTGGCCGACCTGCCCCCCATCGCTCCTTTGCTACCCGAAGTGGACACGATCGATGACATCTAGCGAGCACCCCGACGGCGTTCGCCTGCAGAAAGTGCTCTCGCAGGCGGGCGTCGCCTCACGCCGCGCCGCCGAGGACCTGATCGTGGCGGGCCGGGTCGAGGTGAACGGTGAGGTGGTCACCGAGCTCGGCCGCCGGGTCGACCCGCTCGAATCGGTGATCCACGTCGACGGCACGCGGGTGAACCTGCGCGACGATCTGGTGTACCTCGCGTTCAACAAGCCCAAGGGCGTCCACTCGACGATGTCGGACGACCGCGGCCGCCCGTGCGTCGGCGACTACCTGCGCGGCCGGTACGAGGAGACGCCCGGGGTCGTGCACGTCGGCAGGCTCGACGAGAACACCGAGGGCCTGCTGCTGCTCACCAACGACGGCGATCTCGGCCACCGCCTGATGCACCCGTCGTTCAGCGTGCTCAAGACGTACCTGGCCGAGGTCGACGGGCTCGTTCCGCGCGGGCTGGGCAAGGAACTGCGCAAGGGCTGGGAGCTGCCGGACGGCATCGTCAAGGTGGACCAGTTCCGGGTCAAGGACATGCACTCCGGCAAGACGCTGGTCGAGCTGGTGATCCACGAGGGCCGCAAGCACATCGTGCGGCGGCTGCTGAAGGACACCGGCCACCCGGTGCTCAAGCTCGTCCGCACGGCCGTCGGCGAGGTCCAGCTGGGCAACCAGCGGCCGGGTTCGATCCGGCGGCTGACGCGCGGCGAGGTCGGTTCGCTGTACCGCTCGGTCGACCTCTAGGCCGAACGGGCGGGCCCCGCCCGAATACCCACTTTCCGCTCTACCGGGCGAAGTTGGCGGCTTCTAGCTTGGCGGCCACGGATCTCGGGAGGCTGCTGTGCGGTTCGGTTCGGCGGGTGTGCTCGCGACGGTGATGGCGATGACGGTCGCGGTGCTGGTACCGGGTGGCGCGCACGCGGCGTCGCGGGTGAAAGGCACCGATCCGGTGTACGACTTCGCGGGCGCGATCCGCGAGACCGTCTGGGTGGACACCGGCCGGGACGGGGATGGTGACGGCAAACCGGACCGGGTCGCCGCGGACGTCGTGCGCCCGAAGGAAACCGTGGCCAAGGGCATCAAGATCCCGGTGATCATGGACGCCAGCCCGTACTACTCGTGCTGCGGCCGCGGCAACGAGAGCGAGCGCAAGACCTACGACGCGAGCGGCCGCCCGGTCGGTTTCCCGCTCTACTACGACAACTACTTCGTGCCGCGCGGGTACGCCGTCGTCCTGGTCGACCTCGCCGGGACGAACCGGTCGCAGGGCTGTGTCGACGTCGGCGGCGTCTCGGACGTGCAGTCGGCGAAGGCGGTCGTGGACTGGCTCAACGGCCGCGCGGCGGGCTACAGCGCGAAGACCGGCGGCAGCGCGGTGCCGGCGAGCTGGAGCACCGGGAACGTCGGCATGATCGGCAAGTCCTACGACGGCACGATCGCCAACGGCGTCGCGTCGACCGGGGTCGCCGGGCTGAAGACCATCGTGCCGATCGCGGGGATCAGCTCCTGGTACGACTACTACCGCTCCGACGGCGCGACGTTCGGCTTCGACCCGGTCGGCCTGGCGCGGACCGTCGAACAGCGCAACAGCGGGCAGGACTGTTCGGCGCAGAACCGGAAACTGACCCAGGGCGCGACGGCGAACGGCGACTACGGGCCGTTCTGGGCCGAGCGCGACTACTACGCGGCCAAGGCGAAGAACATCCGCGCGAGCGTGCTGCTTTCCCACGGGGTGAACGATCTCAACGTCAAGACCATCCACTTCGGACAGTGGTGGGACGCGCTCGCGGTGAACGGCGTCGAGCGGAAGATCTGGCTGGCCCAGACCGGGCACGTCGATCCGTTCGACTACCGGCGCGCGGACTGGGTCGACCTGCTGCACCGCTGGTTCGACCACTACCTGATGGGCATCGACAACGGCGTCGAACGCGGCCCGATGGCGAGTGTCGAACGGCAGCCCGACCAGTGGGCCGACCAGTCCGCGTGGCCCGCGGCGAACGCCTCGCCGACGGTGTTGCGGGCCAAGGCAGGCGGTGTGCCGGGACTCGGCTCGCTGACCACCGGCGCGTCCTCGGGCACCGCCACGTTCACCGACAATCCTTCGCAGGGCGAGAACGACTGGGCGGCGAACCCCGGTACCGCGTCGGGCTCGCGATTGCTGTACAGCACCGGGAAACTCGCGAACGACCTCCAGGTGTCCGGCACCGGTTCGATCAGCGTGACCGCGACGCCGAGCACGTCCTCGGCCCGGCTGTCCGCGGTGCTCGTCGACTACGGACCGGCGACGATCCGGAACTTCGCGGGTCGGGGCGAGGGCATCAACACCGGGACAGCGGAGACGTGCTGGGGCGCGAACGCGCCGGGTGACGACGCCTGCTACAAGGTGACCACGGCCGACACGACGAACGTCGACTACACCATCATCAGCCGGGGCTGGGCGGATCTGGCGAACTACCGCTCGCTGTCGAAGGAGGAGCCGCTCGTCCCGGGCACGGCGTACACGATGACATTCCGCCTGGCGAGCACCGACCACGTCGTGCCGCGTGGGCACGCCCTGGCGCTGATCATCGGGGGCACCGACAGCGGGTTCATCTCGGCACCCGCGAGGACGCCGAAGCTGACGATCGACCTGGCCAAGACGGCGGTCACCTTGCCGCTGTCCGGCACGCCTTCGGCATTCTCCGGCGACAGCGTCCCGGCCGCTCCCGGGCAGCTCGCGCATGTCGACGCGGCGCCGCGGGCCCGGCTCGACCAGGGCTGAGCACTACCCTGAGGCGCTATGACCGAGTTCGGCGAGCGCTACGCCCTGCGCGGCGGTGTGTCCTGCGTCCGTTCGCCCGACGGGAAGACGAGCCTGCTCTGCGACCGGTACGCGCAGACGATCGGCGCGCTGAGCGAAGCCGAGCGCGCGATGTTGGCGGCGTTGGCGGATCGCCCGCACACGCCCGAGGAACTCGCGGGCCCCGAGGGTGACCGGCTGCTCCAGGTGTTGCGCGACGGCGGGTGGCTGGTGCTCACGGTGACCAGCGGCGGGACGGACCTGTACCGGATGCAGCCGTTGCGCCCGCCGCCGGAACTCGGTGACACCGGAACCGGGAAGTTGCGGCTGTCGCGGTTCGCGGTGATTCGGGCGGGGACGGACGGGATGGTCGTCGAATCCCCGCTGGCCTGGTGCGACGTCGAGGTCCGCGATCCAGCGGTGCTCGCCGAAATCGGCGGGTACACGGGAAAACCGGGCGTCTCCGCCTTCCCGGACGGCCTGCGGGCTCGCCTCCGGCGGGATCTGCGGTGGGCCGGGCTGCTGGTGGACGCGGGCGCGGAGAACGACCTCCGGACCCGGCAGTGGAGCCCGCACGAACTGTGGTTCCACGCACGCAGCAAACGGGACGAGCGGGGGCATCTCGGCGAGGGATTCGCCGGGACCTACTGGGCGAAGGGGAGCCACGATCCGCTCCCTGCCCGGCCGGAGCCGTACCCCGGGCCCGCGGTCGCGCTGCCGGAGCCGGACGCGGAAGCGGTGTCCCGTGACGATCCCGGCCTGACCGCGGTGCTGGCCCGCCGGAGCAGCGTCCGTGAGCACGACGACGAACATCCGCTGACGGCGGCCCAGCTGGGCGAGTTCCTGCACCGCTGCGCCCGGGTCCAGGGCATCGCGGAGGCCGGCGGGGTGGAGCACGTGCGGAAGCCTTATCCGAGCGGAGGTGCCTCCCACGAGCTGGAGGTATATCCGATCGTGTCCACTGTGGACGGTGTCGCCCCCGGCATGTACCACTACGACGCGCACGAGCACGTCCTCCGACCCGTGGCCGCCCCCGGCGTCCCGGCGGTACGGCGGCTCGTCCGGCACGCGCGCGGGGCGGCAGGGGGCCTGAACACGGTGCCGCAGGTCGTGTTCGTCGTCTCGGCGCGGGTGGGCCGGGTGATGTGGAAGTACGAACGGATGGCGTACGCGCTCACGCTCAAGCACGTCGGAGTGCTCTACCAGACCATGTACTGCGTGGCGACCGCGATGGGACTCGCGCCCTGTGCCCTCGGTACCGCGGAACCCGCGGCCTTCGCCGAGGCCACCGGACGGGATCCGCTGGTGGAAACCGCGGTCGGCGGGTTCCTGCTCGGCACCCGGCGCTAGGGCGACCCTGAGGACGACGCGGCGGCGGCCTTCGCGGCCGTCTTGCGCCCCAGCGCCCTCGCGATCGGCTCGACGACCCTGGCGGTGATCGGGCCGAGGATCGCCATGAGCAGTACGTACGCCGTGGCGAGCGCCGCGAGTTCGCCGGTGACGGCACCCGCCGACACCGCGAGACCGGCGATGACGATCGAGAACTCGCCGCGGGCGACCAAGGCGGCACCCGCGCGGGCCCGGCCGAGCTTCCCGACGCCCTGTCTTCGCGCGGCCCACCAACCGGTGCCGACCTTCGTCAGCGTCGTCACCACCGCGAGCACCACCGCCCAGCCGAGCACCGGCGGGATCGACGCCGGGTTGGTGTTGAGCCCGAACACCACGAAGAACACCGCGGCGAACAGGTCCCGCAGCGGTTCGAGCAGGTGCGTCGCGTTTTCCGCGGTCGAACCGGAGATCGCGATGCCGAGCAGGAACGCGCCGACCGCCGCCGAGACCTGCATCGCCGAGGCCAGCCCGGCCACCAGCAGCGCGGCGCCGAGCACCTTGAGCAGGAACACCTCGCGGTCCGGGCTGTCCACCGCGGCGGACACGAACCGGCCGAACTTCAGCGCGATCACCAGCACCACGGTGATCACCAGGAGCGAGATCCCGACGGCCTTCATCCCGCCGAGCAGGCTGACGCCGCCGAGCACCGCGGTCAGGATCGGCAGGTACAGCGCCATCACGAGGTCCTCGAACACGAGGATCGACAGCACCACCGGCGTTTCGCGGTTACCGAGCCTGCCGAGGTCGCCCAGCACCTTCGCGATGATCCCGGACGAGGAGATGTAGGTGACGCCGGCGAGCACGATCGCGCCGATCGGGCCCCATCCCAGGATCAGCGCGACGATCGCGCCCGGCGCCGCGTTGAGCACGATGTCGAGCAGCCCCGCCATCCACGACCTGCGCAGCCCGGTGAACAGCTCGGCCGCGGAGTACTCCAGGCCCAGCAGGAGCAGCAGCAGGACGACGCCGATTTCGCCGGCCAGGTGGGTGAAGCCGCCGATGTCGGTCAGTGGGAGGAACCCGCCCTGGCCGAAGCACAGGCCGCCGAGCAGGTACAGCGGGATGGGGGAGAGGCCGATCTTCCCGGCGAGGCGGCCGAGGGCGCCCAGCACGAAGAAGACCGCCCCGAGTTCGATCAGGGACAGTGCGGTGTGGTCCATCCCGGGATCAGCCGAACTTGAGTATCTTCGCGGCGGCCTCGAGTCCCTCGGACGTGCCGACCGCGACGAGCACGTCGCCCGCGGTGAAGGTGAAATCCGGTGTCGGCGACGGGTGCACCTGCCCGGCCCGCATCACCGCGACCACGGAAACGCTGGTACGCGTGCGCATCGCGGTGTCCCCGAGGGTCCGGCCGTCGAACGGGGACGCCGACTTGATCGGCAGCTGCCGGGTGTTGATGCCCGGCAGGTCCCGGTGTTCCTCGGTGAGCTGGGCGACCAGCTGCGGCGCGCCGAGCAGGTTGGCCAGCGCCCCTGCCTCGTCGGCGGTGAGCGGGAGCGAGGCGAGGCAGGCGTCCGGATCGTCGGTCTTGGACACGATCAGCTCGATCTGCCCGTCCCGCTGGGTGACGACACCGATGCGGCGGCCGGTGCGGGTGGCGAAATCCTTGCGGACGCCGATTCCGGGCAGAGGGGTCACTTCGACGTTCACTCCTCCACGGTAGCCCACTGTCCGATTCGTGCTCGATCACCCGAGCAGCAGCAGGGCCGATGCGACGGCCATCACCACCGCGGTCACGCCGTGGACGCCGAACGCGACGGCCTTCTTTCCCTTGTGCCGCAAGATGGTCAGCATGTCGCCGAACGGGATGAACGCCTCGGCGAGGATGACCCAGGCGAGCGCGTGCGGGTCGCCGTAGAGCATCAGTGCGATCGGGACGAGGCCGCTCCCGATGTCGCGGACGCCCTTGATGTTGTAGAAGGCGTCGCCGTTCTGCGGGAGTGTCCGGAACCCGAAGCCCTCGGCGATCTTGGCGGGCGCGAAGACGTAGTTCAGGCCGACGTAGATGATCATGGCCGCGACGAGTCCGACGAGGACGTATCCGGTGACGAGCATGGGTCCCTCCAGTTGGCTTTGATCGGCGCTGTCTAGCAACGCTAGGATTACTAGCAACGCTAACCTAGCGGCGCTAGATTGTCTAGCGGTGCTAGTATCGGGTTCATGACCCAGCAGCTGCGCCGAGCGCGCGACCGTGCCGAGCGGGAGCGGCGGATCGTCGCCGCCGCCCGTGAACTCGCCGAGGCCGAGGGCTGGGACGCGGTCACCACCCGGCGGCTCGCGGCCAAGATCGAGTACAGCCAGCCGGTGCTGTACAGCCACTTCTCGGGCAAGGACGCGATCATGGCGGCGGCCGCCGTCGAGGGCTGCGCCGAACTCGCCGAGCAGCTCGGCGGCGCCGCGTTCGAACCGTCCCCGCTGGCCGCGGTCGCCGAGGCCTACGTCGCGTTCGCCGACGCCAATCCCGCGCTCTACGACGCGATGTTCACCCTCGCCTCCGAACTGCCGTTCGCCACCGACGAGGCACCGCAGGCGCTGCGGGACGCGTTCGGGGCGATCGCCGCGGCGGTGGCGCCGGTCGCCGGGAAAGACGCCGTCGGGACCCTCGCCGAGACGTTCTGGGCCGCGCTGCACGGACTCGTCACGCTCGATCGAGGTCGTCGGCTGAGCCCCGGTCACCGTGCGGAGCGGCTCGCGATCCTGGTCGCCCGCTTCGGCGGCGGGGCCTCCGGACCGGCCGACTGATCCGCGCCACCGGCCGCCGGGCAGAATGTACGGCGATCAGGTGCGGACGAAACGCGAGGAGAGTGCCGGTGTCGGGAGCCCTACGTGGTGTGGTCGCGCTGGACGGCCCGTCCGGGACCGGGAAGACCACCGTCGCGCGCAAGCTCGCCGACCGACTCAGCGCCGGGTACCTCGACACCGGCGCGATGTACCGGATGGTGACGCTCGCCGTGCTGCGCGCCGGGATCGACCCGGCCGACGCCGATGCCGTGGCGGGGCTCGCCGACGGCGTCGACCTGATGATCGGGACCAGCCCGCAGCGCCCCGAATTCCGGCTCGGCGGCGAGGACGTCTCGGCCGAGATCCGCGGGCCCGAGGTGACCAAGGCCGTCTCGCCGGTGTCCGCGGTGCCGCACGTGCGCGAGCTGCTCGTCGCCCGGCAGCGCCGGATCATCGCCGAGGTACTCGGCGAGGTCGGCGGCATCGTCGTGGAAGGCCGCGACATCGGCACGGTCGTGGTGCCCGACTCGCCGCTCAAGGTGTTCCTCACCGCGTCGGCCGACGTCCGCGCCGCGCGGCGCAGCAGCCAGGACACCGCCGCCGGGCGGCAGTCCACGGTGGCCGACGCGCGCGAGTCCGTCGAACGCCGGGACCGGCTCGATTCGAGCCGGACCGCCTCCCCGCTGCGTGCTGCCGACGACGCGGTGCCGGTCGACACCTCGGAGCTGTCCATCGACCAGGTGATCGTCGCGCTCTGCGAGCTGGCCAGCCACCGCGGTCTGCTGGCGGGGTGCTCGGCCGAGGCCGCTCGATGAGCGACGCTTGCGAGCGAATCATGGACATCATGCGCCAAGAGGAATTGAACACTGTCTCACGGAGCGAGGCGATCGCATGAGCGCAGCCGGGCTGCCCGAGGGCGCCCGCGGGGGGCTGCACGACGCCGGGCGGGTGTTCGCGCGGTACCATCTGCGGTCGGCGTTCCGCATCCGGGTGCACGGGCGGGAGCGGATGCCCGCCACCGGTCCGGTGGTGGTGATCGCCAACCACAGTTCGTACATCGAACCGCAGCTGATCTTCGGAATGCTGCCGAGGCGGTCGGCGTTCCTGGTCAAGGAGGAGCTGTTCCACAGCCTCGGCGGGGCGGTGGGCCGGTTCCTGCTGGCGATCGGGCAGATCCCGGTCAAACGCGGGGAGGTCGACCGCAAGCCGCTGATGACCGCGGTGTCGGTGCTGAAGGCGGGCGGTGTCGTCGGGATCTTTCCCGAGGGCACCCGCGGTGACGGCGACGTCGGCGCGGCGGAACGCGGTGCGGCCTGGCTGGTCCGGGCGTCCGGCGCCACCGTGCTGCCGGTCGCGACGCGGGGGACGTTGAAGCCCGCCGGCGGGCGGCGGCGCTGGCGGCCACGGGTGGACATCCTGGTCGGCGAGCCGTTCACGCCGGAGATCGGCAAGGGACGGACCGGCCTCGACGACGGCACCGAGCACCTGCGCGGCGAGCTGGCGGCGCTGGTGAAGACTTTGGACGAATGGCGCTCGGAACACGGGTTCTGAACGCGTACGGGAATGAGAACTGATGACAGAGTGGGACGCCGCCTCCGCGGGAAAAAGCACGTCGGCGGAGTTCGAGACGTCGGCGGGTGTCGGCGAGGTCGACGGGACCTGGTCCGACGAGGCGGAGTTCGCCGCACTCGACGCGCGGATCGAGGCCGAGGAGGCGGGCACCGAGGCCGACCTCGCGCAGCCGGTGCTCGCCGTGGTCGGCAGGCCGAACGTGGGCAAGTCCACTTTGGTCAACCGCATCCTCGGCCGCCGCGAGGCCGTGGTGCAGGACGTGCCGGGGGTGACCCGCGACCGGATCGCCTACGACGCGTTCTGGAGCGGCCGCCGGTTCACCCTGGTCGACACCGGCGGCTGGGAGCCCGGCGCCAGTGGCCTGCAGGCGTCGATCACGGCGCAGGCCGAGATGGCGATGGCCACCGCCGACGCCGTGCTGCTCGTCGTCGACGCGTCCGTGGGCGCGACGACCACCGACGAGGCCGTCGCGCGGGTGCTGCGCCGGTCGAAGAAGCCGGTGCTGCTGGCCGCGAACAAGGTCGACGACGAGCGGCTGCTCGCCGACACCGCGTCGCTGTGGTCGCTGGGCCTCGGCGAGCCGTACCCGGTGAGCGCGCTGCACGGCCGCAACTCCGGCGACCTGCTCGACGCGGTCATCAAGGCACTGCCCGCGGCCCCGCGCGAGCGCGAGACGATCACCTCCGGCCCGCGCCGGGTGGCGCTGGTCGGCAAGCCGAACGTCGGGAAGTCCAGTCTGCTCAATAAGTTGTCCGGGGAGCAGCGGTCCGTTGTGGACTCGGTCGCCGGGACCACTGTGGACCCGGTCGACTCGCTCGTCGAGCTGGACGGCGAGGTCTGGCGGTTCGTCGACACCGCCGGTCTGCGCAAGCGCGTCAACTCGGCCAACGGCGCCGAGTACTACGCCTCGCTGCGCACCAAGACCGCGATCGACGCGGCCGAGGTCGCGATCGTACTGCTGGACGCGGCCGAGCCGATGTCCGAACAGGACCTCCGGGTGCTGACGATGGTGGTCGAGGCCGGGCGCGCGTGCGTGCTGGCGTTCAACAAATGGGACCTCGTCGACGAGGACCGCCGCCACGCCATGGTCCGGGAGCTCGAACGCGGCCTGGTCCGGGTGCCGTGGGCGGAGAAGGTGAACATCTCGGCGCTGACCGGGCGTTCGGTGCGCAAGCTCGCGCCCGCGCTGCGGACGGCGTTGAAGTCGTGGGACCAGCGGGTCCCCACCGGCCAGCTCAACGGCTGGCTGTCGGACCTCATCGCGGCCACCCCGCCGCCGGTGCGCGGCGGCAAACAGCCCAAGGTGCTGTTCGCGACCCAGGCCGGGATCCGCCCGCCGACGCTGGTCCTGTTCACCACCGGCTTCCTCGAGGCGGGCTACCGCCGCTTCATCGAACGCAAGTTCCGCGAGCGGTTCGGCTTCGAAGGAAGCCCCGTTCGGGTGAATGTCCGCGTCCGGGAAAAGAAACCGAAGCCCGGCGCCGGTAAGAAACCCACCAAATCCCGCACCCGCTGAAACACCGATCTCGCGTGTTTTGTCGGGGATATAGCCGGGTTGGACCC
>NZ_JBHYIK010000042.1:33801-52488 GCF_042739735.1 Amycolatopsis sp. NPDC059027
ATGGAACGGAGATCTCGCGAAATCTCCGTCCAATCACGCGAAAACGCCGTCTGGACACGCGAGTTCGCTGGTGGGCGGTGACGTCCGACACTCGGGCGTGACCCAGGAGAAACCATTCGTTCATCTCCGGGTATCGTGGTCGGTCTGTTGCGGGCGCCTCAACTGGAGAGTGCAAGCCCGAATGACACTCGCGGAAGGTGAGTGATGGGCTTGCGCCCCCGAATGATGTCCCAGTACGCCCATGGCCGGAAAGCCGCCGGGGTGAGCGGCCGATGACGCTGACCGCCGACCACCGCCCGCTCGCGTGTGTCGCCGAGGTCACCCAGGCGCCCTCGCCCGCGCCGGTCGCCGACCGGGCCCTGTTCTGGTCGGGGCTCGGCACCAGCGAACGCACCCTGCTGGACATCCTCGCCGCCACCGCGGCCGAGCACCCCAACGCCGCCGCGATCGACGACGGCACCACCACGCTGTCCTACCGCAAGCTCGTCGACGAGATCGACGCCTACGGCCGCCGCCTGCGTGCCCACGGCGTCGGCGTCGGCGACCGCGTCGGCATCCGGATCTCCTCCGGTACCGCCGAGCTGTACATCGCCATCCTCGCCACGCTGTCGGTCGGCGCCGCGTACGTCCCGGTCGACGCCGACGACCCCGAGGAACGCGCCGAGCTGGTGTTCGGCGAGGCCGGTGTCGCCGCGATCGCCACCGACGGCGCCATCACCGTGCACGGCACGCCAGGAGGACGCAAGGGCCGCCCCGCCCCGGCCGACGACGCCTGGATCATCTTCACCTCCGGGTCCACCGGCAAGCCCAAGGGTGTCGCGGTCACGCACGCCTCGGCCGCCGCGTTCGTCGACGCCGAGGCCGAGCTGTTCCTCACCGAGGAGCCGATCGGCCCCGGCGACCGCGTCCTCGCGGGCCTGAGCGTCGCCTTCGACGCCTCGTGCGAGGAGATGTGGCTGGCCTGGCGGCACGGCGCCTGCCTCGTCCCGGCGCCGCGCGCGCTCGTCCGCACCGGCGTCGACCTCGGCCCGTGGCTGGTCGCGCAGCGCATCACCGTCGTCTCGACCGTCCCGACGCTCGCCGCGCTCTGGCCCGCCGACGCGCTGGAAGACGTCCGCCTGCTGATCTTCGGCGGCGAAGCCTGCCCGCCGGAGCTGGCCGAGCGCGTCGCCGTCGAGGGCCGCGAAGTCTGGAACACCTACGGCCCCACCGAAGCCACCGTCGTCGCCTGCGCCGCGCAGCTGACCGGCGAGGGGCCCGTCCGCATCGGCCTGCCGCTGGTCGGCTGGCAGCTCGCGGTCGTCAACGAGGCGGGCGAGCCGGTCGGCATGGGGGAGACCGGCGAGCTGGTCATCGGCGGCGCCGGGCTGGCCCGCTACCTCGACGCCGAGAAGGACGCCGAGAAGTTCGCGCCGCTGCCCGCGCTCGGCTGGCAGCGCGCCTACCGAAGCGGCGACATGGTCCGCGCGGAGCCCGAGGGCCTGCTGTTCCTCGGCAGGCTCGACGAACAGGTCAAGCTCGGCGGGCGCCGCATCGAGCTGGGCGAGGTCGACGCCGCGCTGCAGTCCCTGCCCGGCGTGCAGGGTGCCGCCGCCGCGATCCGCCGCACGAAGGCGGGCAACCAGGTCCTGGTCGGCTACGTCGTCCCGGCGCCGGACGCGAACCTCGATCTCGACGACGCCGCGACCCGCCTGCGCGAGCAGCTGCCCGCCGCGCTGGTGCCGTTGCTCGCCGTCATCGACGACCTGCCGACCCGCACCTCCGGCAAGGTCGACCGCGCCGCGCTGCCCTGGCCGCTGTCCACAGTGGACGCCAGCGCGGCCGGGCTGTCGGCCACCGAGACCTGGCTGGCCGAGGGCTGGGCGGAAATCCTCGGTGTGTCGGTGAAGGACCCGAAGGCGGACTTCTTCACGCACGGCGGCGGCAGCCTCACCGCGGCGCAGCTCATCGCGCGCATCCGCACCCGGCATCCGCAGGTGTCGGTGTCCGACATCTACCAGCATCCGAAGCTGGGCGCGCTCGCCGCGATGCTGGACGCGCTGAGCGGCCAGGAGACCGAGAGCCGCGAGGTCGCGCCGACGCCGCGCCGGGCCGGGCTGATCCAGAGCGTGCTCATGGTCCCGCTGCTCGGCCTCGTCGGGCTGCGCTGGGCCACCATCGCCGCCGCGCTGTCGAACGTGCTGGCGCTGCTCGGGTTCGCCTGGGCGCCGACGCTGAACTGGGGCTGGATCGGGCTGGCGTGGCTGGTGCTGTTCAGCCCGGCGGGCCGGATCGCGATCGCCGCGGGCGGCGCGCGCGTGCTGCTCTCCGGCGTGCGCCCCGGTAGCTACCCGCGGGGCGGCAGTGTCCACTTGCGACTGTGGACGGCGGAGAAGCTCGCCGAGTTCAGCGGCGCGGACAGCGTCGCCGGGGCGTCCTGGATGGCGACCTACGCGAAGGCGCTCGGCGCGCGGATCGGCAAGGACGTCGACCTGCACTCGCCGCCGCCGGTGACCGGCCTGCTCAAGCTCGGCCGCGGTGCCGCGATCGAGCCCGAGGTCGACCTGTCCGGGCACTGGGTGGACGGCGATCTCGTGCACATCGGCAAGATCCGGATCGGCGCGGACGCGCGGATCGGCGCCCGCAGCACGCTGTTCCCCGGGGTGCGGATCGGCAAGGGCGCGGAGATCGCCGCCGGTTCGACGGTGCGTGGCGCGGTCCCGGCGGGTCAGCGCTGGGCGGGTTCGCCCGCCGCGCGGGTCGCCAAGGACGCGAAGGACGCGCTGAAGTGGCCGTCGAGCCGCCCGCCGCGCTCGCGATTCTGGGCCGCCGTCTACGGCGCGACGTCGCTGGTGCTCGGGTTCCTGCCCGGCCTCGCCGCGCTGCCGGGCGTCGCGGTGCTCGGGTACGCCGTGGCTGGAGCGCCGACGCTGAGCGCGGCGGTCGTGAACGCGCTGGTGTTCTCGCCGCTCGCGACGATCGCGTACTTCCTGACGTACATGCTGCTCGTGCTCGTCGGCGTCCGGTCGCTGAGCATCGGCATGGTCGAGGGCTACCACCCGGTGCACGGCCGCGTCGCGTGGCAGGTGTGGGCCACCGAACGGCTGATGGGCATGGCCCGCGAGGGCCTGTTCCCGTTGTACGCCAGCCTGTTCACCCCGGTGTGGCTGCGGATGCTCGGCGCGAAGGTCGGCCGCAACGTCGAGGCGTCGACCGTGCTCGCGCTGCCCAAGATGACCAAAGTGGACAGTGGTGCGTTCCTCGCCGACGACACCATGGTCGCCACCTACGAGCTGGGCCACGGCTGGCTGCACGTCGCGCCGGCGCGGATCGGCAAGCAGGCGTTCCTCGGCAACTCGGGGATGGCCGCGCCGGGCCGGTCGGTGCCCAAGCGCGGTCTGGTCGGCGTTCTGTCGTCGGCACCGCTGAAGGCGAAGAAAGGCTCCTCGTATCTCGGGATGCCGCCGCTGCCGGTGCGCCGCGCGGTCGGCGAGGCGGACACCAGCCGCACCTACACCCCGGCGCTGCATCTCAAGGCCGCGCGGGCGCTGGTCGAGTTGTGCCGGATCGTGCCGGTCATGTGCGGCGTCGCGCTGACCGTGCTCGTCGCGGGCGGGTTCCTCGCGCTGGCCTCGGCGTACGGGTTCGTGGTCGCGGCGCTGCTGGGTGGTCCGTTGCTGCTCGCCGCCGGTGTCGTGGCCGCGTTGGTCGCGACGATCATGAAATGGCTGCTGGTCGGGAAGTTCCGCGACATCGAGCATCCGCTGTGGAGTTCGTTCGTGTGGCGCAACGAGCTGGCCGACACGTTCGTCGAGGCGCTCGCGGTGCCGTGGCTGATCGGCTCGGTGGGCGGCACCCCGCTGCTGACCGCCTGGCTGCGCACCATGGGCGTCAAGATCGGGCGCGGAGTCTGGCTGGAGACGTACTGGCTGCCGGAGGCCGACCTGGTGCGGCTCGGCGACGGCGCGACGATCAACCGCGGCTGTGTCGTGCAGACGCACCTGTTCCACGACCGGATCATGAGCATGTCGCCGGTTACCCTGGACGAGGGCGCGACGCTCGGGCCGCACGGTATCGTGCTGCCGGGCGCGAGCATCGGCGCGCGGACGACCGTCGGACCCGGGTCGCTGGTGACCAGGGGCGACGCCGTTCCGGCAGGTTCGCGCTGGCTGGGCAATCCGATTTCGGCGTGGCGAGGGTGACGAACGAGTGATTTCGAGGGCTTCCGCTCCCGGTCCGGGGGCGGACACCTCCGGAGATTCCTACCTTCCCCGCCACGGCAACGGTGGCTACCGCGTGCGGCACTACGACCTGGACCTGGACTACCGGATCGGACCCAACCGGCTGTCCGCGACGGCGGTGCTCACCTGCACCTCGCGGCAAGCGCTGTCCCGGTTCACGCTCGACCTCGGCGAGTTCCGGATCGGCAGGGTGGTCGTCGACGGCAAACCGGCCAAGTACGTCCACCGTGGACAGAAGCTGCAGGTCAAGCCGGCCAGGTCGATCCCGGCGGAGGCGGAGTTCCGGGTGGAGGTCCGGTACGTCGGCAATCCGCGTCCGGTGACGAGCCGCTGGGGCGACATCGGCTGGGACGAGCTGACCGACGGCGCGCTCGTCGCGAGCCAGCCGGTCGGCGCGCCGTCGTGGTTCCCGTGCAACGATCACCCGGCGGACAAGGCGTCCTACCGCGTGACCGTGTCGACGTCCTCGCCGTACCTGGTCGCCGTCACCGGCGACCTCGTCTCGCGGTACGACTCGGCGAGCACGACGAAGTGGGTCTTCGAGCGCGCGGAGCCGACGCCGACCTACCTCATGAGTGTCCAAATAGGACGCTATGACGACGTCGAGCTTTCGGCGGGCCCGGTTCCGCTGCGCGCGGCCGTCCCGCCGCGCCTGCGGGTGCCGTTCGAACGGGACTTCGGGCGTCAGGGCCGCATGATGGACCTGCTGCAGCAGTGGTTCGGGCCTTACCCGTTCGGGGAATACGTCGTCGTGATCGCCGACGACGAGCTGGACGACCCGATCGAGGCGCAGGGGATGTCGATCTTCGGCGCCAACCACGTCGACGGCAGGCGTACCCACGAGCGGCTGGTGGTGCACGAGCTGGCGCACCAGTGGTTCGGCAACAGCCTGACGGTGGCCGACTGGCGGCACATCTGGCTCAACGAGGGCTTCGCGACCTACACCGAATGGCTGTGGTCGGAGGAATCCGGCGGCCAGCCCGTGCGCGCGCTCGCCGGGTCGTGGCACTCCCGGATGCGGGCGAAGCCGATGGACCTGCGGATCGCCGACCCCGGCGTGGCGAAGATGTTCGACGAGCGCGTGTACAAGCGAGGCGCCCTGACCCTGCACGCCCTGCGGCACCGGGTCGGCGACGCGGTGTTCTTCCCGCTGGTGCGCGCGTGGGCCACCGATCACCGGCACGGCACCGTGACGACGGCGCAGTTCACCGCGCTCGCGGAGGGGTATGCGGGGGAGTCGCTGGCCGGGTTTTTCGCGACCTGGCTGGACAATCCGGTTTTGCCGCCCCTGCCCGACGCCTGACCGCACCGTGGTGACGTCGCGAACGACGCGTTCGGGACGTTCAGTGTCCTGTACGCGACGTCCTTCGGCTTCGGGAGCAGCGCCGACGTGCGGGAGCGATGTTCACGACCTTGAATGTGCACCGGTCAGTGGGATACATCGGATGTCTGGACTGGTCAACCCGCGTGAAAGTCTGCGAACATGCCGTTCGCCGGGAGACAACTCCGGCTAAACGTTGTATGAATCGGGAGGCGCTCCATGGTCGAGGTGTCCCGTCGTGCCTTGCTGCGCACGGCTTCCGTCGCTGCCGGGGCGGCCGCGCTCGGCGGGTTGTGGGCGCGGGCGGCACCACCGGCGAGCGCGAGCGGAGGCGGAGACGAGGCGGGGGTGGCAGGTCAGGGACGTCGCGACATTCATCGCGACGTCGCTTCCGACGCCAATCTGCGCTGGGCCCGGCTCCCGACCGGCTGGCAGGACGCGCCCTTCCTCGCCAACGGATACCTCGGCGCCCAGATCTACGCCGGCGCGACGCCGCAGACCCTCAAGCTGATGCTGAGTCACACCCAGGTCCAGGACCAGCGCGGTCAGTGGGAGGCCGGGATCGGGCTGTCGCGGCTGCCGGTCGGCTACCTCACGCTCACCTTCGCGGGCGCGATCACTGCCGTGGACTGGACGCTCGACATCTACAACGCCGAGCTTTCCGGCACCGTGACCACCACGCAGGGCTCGATCGCGTTCTCCGCGCTGGTGCACAACGACCTCGGCGTCCTGCTCGTCTCCCTCTCGCCCAGCGCGGGTGAGGCGAACGCGGCGTGGGCGTTCCAGCCGCTCGTCTCCGCGACCACGCGCACGGTCCGCAAGCCCCCGGAGTACGTCGCCAACCCGGCGCCGACGATCGGGGCCAGCGGCGGCGTTCAGTACGCCGAACAGCCGTTGCTCGCCGGGGGTGGGTACACGACCGCGTGGCGGGAGCGGAGGTTCGGCACGCGAAGACTTCTCGCCGCGACGATCGCCTACGGGTTCCCGAAGCCGACGCACACGCGCGACGCGATCCGCAGTGTTCAGGAAGCGCTTTCCGGCAACCTCGACATTCTCGTCGCCCGTCATCGCCACTGGTGGAATTCCTTCCACCACAAGAGTTTCGTCTCGGTACCGGACAAGTGGATCCAGCGGTTCTACTGGATCCAGCTGTACAAGATCGCCGCGTCGACCCGGGCGGACGCGCCGGTGGTGTCCGAATGGGGGCCGTGGTTCCCCGAGGTCGGCAACAGCTGGACCGCGGTCTGGTGGAATCTCAACGTCCAGGTCACCTACCCGATCGTCAACAGCGCCAACCATCCGGAGCTCGACGCGGTCACCACGACGTTCCGCCGGGACCACGCGAACCTGGAACTGTCGGTGCCTCCGGCCTACCGCGACGGCGAGACGTATGCGCTGTCGCACCCGAGCGACTGGCGGCTGCGGCCCGGCGGCACTCGCACCGTCGGCGTTCCCGGTACGCCGAACAAGACCGACCAGACCGGAAACCTGTTGTGGGGACTGCACAACGTCTGGCTCGCCTATCGGCACAGCATGGACGAGCGCGTGCTGCGCGAGCTGTACCCGGCGCTCGCCAAGGCGCTCAACTTCTACCGGCACTTTCTTACGCCCGGCGCCGACGGCCTGCTGCACCTGCCGCTGACGCGCTCGCCGGAATACGCCGACGCCGCCGACTGCACTTACGACCTTTCGCTGATCCGCTGGGCCGCGCGCACACTCGTCGACACGGCCGCGAAGCTGCGCATCAACGATCCGCGTGTCAAGGCGTGGCAGGAGATCTCGGCGAAACTCGTGCCGTACCACCAGGGCGCGGACGGGGTGCTGATCGGCGACGGGGTCCCGCTCGCCGACTCGCACCGGCACTTCTCGCACCTGTTGTGGCTCTACCCGCTGCGCGAGAAGCTGTGGGAGCGGCCGGGGGATCGCGACGTCATGCGCCGGACGTTCGATCACTGGACGTCGATGCAGTCCCTGTGGCACGGCTACAGCTACGCTGCCGCGTCCTCGATGTGCTCGGTGATGGACGCGCCGGAGGAGGCCCTGAAGTTCCTCCAGGTCTTCCTGAACCGGACGATCGTCGGCGACACCCAGCTGACGCCGAACACGATGTACCGCGAGGGCGCGAACTTCGCCATCGAGAGCCCGATCACCGCCGCGCAGTCCATTGTGGACATGCAGGTGCAGGGCGCGAACGGGGTGCTCAAGGTGTTCCCGTCGGTGTCCGCGAGCTGGCCGGAGGCCTCGTTCGCCGGACTGCGCACCGAGGGAGCCTTTGTCGTCGACGCCTCTCGCCGCGACGGGGCGACCGACTGGATCCGCGTTCGCAGCGAGGCGGGCGAGCCGCTCGTGCTCGAACACGGTATCCGGGGCGACATCGAGGTCCGTGACGGCTGGGGCCGCCCGGTGCCGTGGCGGGCCGAGGCGCCCGGCCGGATCGCCGTCCGGCTGCGTCGCGGCGGCACCGCGGTGATCACCCGGCGCGGCGCGCGCCCCGATCTGGATCCGCGCGACGTCACGGCGCTCGGTACGGCACCGGCGTGGGGGCTGCCCGGCTGAGGCGAGGACACGGACAAGGAGGTCTGCGAATGGACATCAGCAGGAGAACGATGCTCGGCGGGACGCTCGCCGGGCTCGCGGCCGCCGGACTCGCGGGCACCGGCACGACGGCCTCGGCGGCCGAGTTCTTCGGGCGCGCCGACGTCGACTGGGCGCGGTTTCTCGGCTCGGCCGATCTGATCTGGCGCGGCATGCCGAAGACCTGGTACGAGGGACCGTTCCTGGGCAACGGTTTCCTCGGCTCGGGGATCTACGCCGAGCCCGGCCGCAACGCCGTCCGGTTCAACGTCCAGCACAGCCAGGTCCAGGATCACCGGCCCGAGTTCGGCTCGCTGTTCGGCCTCGCCCGGCTGCCGATCGGCTACTTCACGCTGGAGCCGGTCGGCGCGATCACGGCGATCGACTGGCGGCTGGATCTGTGGAACGCCGAGCTGACCGGCACGATCACCACGGTGGCGGGCAGTCTCGCGCTGCGAGCGATCGTCCACAGTGAACAGTCGTTGCTCGCGATCGAGGTCCGGCCGACCGAGGGCGAGCGGGACTTCCGCTGGGTCTTTCATCCGGCCGAGGCCGTGAGCCCGAGAACGGATCCGAAGTTCGGGAAGCCGCCGCCCGCCGGGTACGTCGCGAATCCGCCGGCGAGCATGGAGGCGAGCGGGGACTGCCGCCTCGCCGTCCAGGGGCTGCTCGCCGGAGGGGAGCACGTGACCGCATGGCGTGAGACGTCCTGGGGTTCGGCTCGCACGCTCTACACGTCGGTGGCGTGGTCGCATCCACAAAGGACGGCGAAGGCGGTGGCGTTGCGCGCGGTCCGCCGCGCGGAGCCGTTCGGATTACTCACCTACGGGCACCGGCGCTGGTGGCATGACTACTACCGGCGTAGTTTTCTGTCCATTCCGGACACCCGGCTGCAGAGCTTCTACTGGATCCAGCTGTACAAGGTGGCGTCCGCGGCCCGCCGTGAAGCGCCGGTGATGGCGACTTCGGGGCCATGGCTCGAACCGACGCCGTGGCCTGCCACGTGGTGGAACCTCAACGTACAGCTCGAGTACTGGCTCATCCACGGCTCGAACCACCTCGAACTGGACGCCGTCAGCCACACGCTCGACAAGTACCGCGCCAACCTGTCGAATCAGCTGTCGGAGCCGTATCGTGCCGATTCGGCGGGCATCCCGCGCACCACCGACATGAGCCTGCTCAACGGTGCCGCCGGGACCACCAGCGGATACGCCGTCGGCATCCCCGGACAGGACCCGCCGACGCCGGAGGTCGGCAACCTGACCTGGGCACTGCACAACGTGTGGCTGTCCTATCGGCACACCATGGACCGGAAGTTGTTGCGGGACACGCTGTTCCCGCTGCTGCGCCGGGCGATCAACTACTACCTGCACTTCCTGAAGGAGGGACCGGACGGCAGGCTCCACCTGCCCGCGACGTTCTCGCCGGAGTACGGCGTCAACGCCCCGGACTGCACCTACGATCTGTCGCTGATCCGCTGGGGCTGCAGGACTTTGCTCGACTCAGCGCGCGAACTGCGCATCGCCGACCCACTGGCACCACGCTGGCAGCGGGTACTGTCCACTTTGGTCGATTATCCGGCGGACGCCAACGGCTACATGATCGGCGCCGGCGTGCCGTTCGCGAAATCGCACCGGCACTACTCGCATCTGCTCCAGGTCTACCCGCTGTACGAGATCACCTGGGAGCAGCCGGAACACCGGAAGATCATCGAGACCTCGCTCGACCACTGGGTCGGTTTCGAGGGCGCGCTGCAGGGCTACACGTTCACCGGAGCGGCGTCGATGTCGGCACAGATGCTGCGGGGCGACAAGGCCGCGTATTACCTCGGCGAGCTGCAGAAGCGGTTCATCCAGCCGAACACCATGTACAAGGAATCCGGCCCGGTCATCGAGACGCCGTTGTCGGCCGCGCAGTCGCTGCACGACATGCTCGTGCAGAGCTGGGGCGGGGTCATCCGGCTGTTCCCCGCCGTTCCGGCGAACTGGGGCGACGTGGCGCTGTCGGACTTCCGGACTCAGGGGGCGTTCCTGCTCAGCGCGTCGCGGGAGGGCGGGAAGACGCGGTGGCTCAAGGTCCGGAGCGAGGCGGGCGCGCCATGCGTGCTGCGGCCGGGCATCGACGGCGACCTCGTCGTGCGGGACACCTGGGGCAGGCCGAAACGGTGGCGCGCGCTGCCGAACGGCGATCTCCAGCTCGAGCTGCGCGCGGGGGAGGAGGCGGTGGTGTACCGGAAGGGTGACCGGCCGGACTTCACCGTCCGCCCGGTTCCCGCGAACGGCGTCTCGACGCCGTGGGGCCTGCCCTGATCGTCCGGGTCGACGTCACCCGGGGTGCCGGCCGCGATCACGCGGACGGCGGCTGCCCGGCGTGTCCCCGCGCGGCAAGGTTGCTGCGATGGGGACCGTCGGGCGGCAACGGCATGTGAACCAGGCGCTGATGCGCATTCCGCGGCGCGCGGAGAGCGCCGACAGAGCGACGCTGACCAAGACGTTCGTCACCGCGGGATCGTTTTCGGCGATGCTGCACTCGACCGATCACCAGATCATCTACGGCAGGCGCGGCACCGGGAAGACCCACGCGCTGCTCTACCTGAGTGACCTCGTCGACAACACCGGCGACATCGCGATGTACCTCGACCTGCGGACACTCGGCTCGGCGGGCGGGCTCTACGCCGACGGCACGTTGAGCGCCGCCGCGCGCGGGACGCACCTGCTGATCGACACGCTCGAGGCCATCCACGAGGAACTGCTCGCGGTCGTGGTCGACCGGGAGCTCGGCGATCCCGAGGTGCTGCTGCCCGCACTGGACGCGCTGGCCGAGGCCGCCACCGCCGTCGAGGTGGTGGGCGAGGTGGAGCGGGAAACCCGGGCGGGGCTGGCGGAGGAGGCCACCAACGGCGTCGAAGTGGGTGTGCCGCTCAGCCTGAAGATGTCGATGGGACACCGGCGGTCGGTGACCGGGGAGAGCAGGCTGCGGCGCACCGGGACCGAGCGCAGCCATCTGGTGTTCGGCCCGCTCAACCGCGCCATGCGGACGATCGCGAGTGCGCTGGAGGGGCGGCGGGTCTGGTTGCTGCTGGACGAATGGAGCAGCCTTCCGCTGGAGCTGCAGCCGCTGCTCGCGGACCTGCTGCGGCGGTGTGTCCTGCCGACCGCGGGGATGACGGTGAAGATCGCCGCGATCGAGCGGCGGTCCCGGTTCCGCGAGCGCCTCGCCGACGGCGATCACGTCGGCATCGAGGTCGGCGCGGACGCGGCGTCGGCGGTGAGCCTGGACGACATCATGATCTTCGACGCCTCGCGGACGCGGGCGCAGGAGTTCTTCGCACAGCTCTTCCACAATCACGCCGGAACGAGGCTGGCGTCGATGATCTCCTCCTTCCTGCCGCCGGATCCGGCGAGCTTCGTGGCGGACGCCTTCCGCGGCACGGCTTTCGCCGAACTCGTCCGCGCCGCCGAAGGTGTGCCCCGCGACGCGATCAACATCGCGGCGCTCGCCGCGCAGTACGCCCACGACGGCGCGATCGGCCTGCGGGACGTGCGCCTGGCCGCCAGGGACTGGTACCTGCGGGACAAGCAGACCGCGATCAGCGGGAACGAGGAAGCGCTGCGCCTGCTGCGGCTGCTCGTGGACGAGGTCGTCGGCAAACGCCGGTCCCGGACCTTCGTGCTCGATCAGCTTTCCGGGGCACGGCACGAGATGATCGAGGATCTCTACGACGCGCGGCTGCTGCACGTGTTGCGGCGCGGGCTGGTGGATTCGCATCGTCCCGGCACGCTCTACGACGGTTACGCCATCGATTACGGCTGCTATGTCGCGTTACTGCTCGGCAAGGAGGCGCGGCGCACGCGCCCCCACGCACGCGGCGCGTGGCTCACCTCGACGAAGGGTGTGCCCCCGGACGGTTTCAGCCTCGTCAAGGAGGCCGTCGATCTGGATGCCTTGGGACACTTGGGCTCCTGATGGATTCCCGGCTCATGCGCCCCAATGTGGCGTTCGGTGCGTCCAACGCACCCAATGCCACATTGGGGCGCTCGAACCCCGGGATCAGCGGCCCTGCAACGACTTCGCGTTGTCGCCGAAGGTCCAGTTCCTCGAGCCGTCCCAGTTGATCGACCAGGTCATGAGACCCTTCAGCGCGCCGGAGTAGTTCCGCCACGCCTGGGAGACCAGGCCCGGCGACATGTAGCCGCCACCGGCGCCGGGCTGGGCGGGCAGCCCGGGGACCTGCTTGTCGAACGGGACGCGGATCGTGGTGCCCTGCACGACGAGCCCCTTGTTCAGGCAGTCGGTCTGCCTGGCGAAGCCTTCGACCGTGCCCGCCTGGTACGAGTCACCGGAGCAGCCGTACATGCTTCCGTTGTAGTACTGCATGTTGAGCCACCACAGCCGCCCGTTGTCGGCGTACTTCTTGACGATCGGCAGGTACGCGCCCCAGATCGAGCCGTAGGTGACGCTGCCGCCGGTGACGTAAGCGGTTTCCGGCGCCATGCTGAGGCCGAAGTTCGACGGCATCTGGCCGAGCACGCCGTCGATGATGCGGATCAGGTTGGCCTGCGACGGCGAAAGCTCGTTGATGCTGCTGCCGCCGACCAGCCCGGTTTCGATGTCGATGTCGATCCCGTCGAAGTTGTACTTCTTGAGGATCGGCACGATGGTGGCGACGAACCGGTCGGCCACCGTGGACGAGTTGAGATCGATGCCCGCCGCCGCGCCGCCGATGGACATCAGGATCGTGGCACCCGCCTCCTTCGCCGCGCACATCTCGGCGGGGGTGGCCACCTTGACGGTCGAGTCCATCCCGTCCTCCCAGAGCACGGTGCCGTCCGACTGGATGACCGGGAACGCGGCGTTGATCACGTTGTAGCCGTGCGCCGCCATCCTGGCGTCGGTGATCGGGATCCACCCCATCGGCGGGTGGACGCCGTTCGCGGCGCCGTCCCAGTTCTCCCAGTACCCCTGCACCACCTTGCCCGAAGGCCTGGACTTCACCGCGCACGTTTCGCCCTGCGCCGACGCGTCCGCCTGGCCCAGCACGACCAGCGACACGGCGGTCGTGGCCGCCAGGCCGATTCCGAGCACACGTGCCATCCGACCGAACATACCCAGCTCCCATCCGGAGTTTCCTGCTGAAGCGGAGAGCGCGGCGGTTCGGCCCAATGTAGGCGCGGCCTGGCGGGGTGACTACCTACGATCGGGTGGTCTAGACCAGATTCGCGACGATGGTTTCGGCGAACGTGCGGGCGAACGGGGTAAGCGTTTCCCACTGCCGGACACCCCAGCCCGCGACCAGTGGGGGCAAGTCGGGGATGGGGATCAGCCGCAGCCTCGGATGCCGGGACGGATTCCAGCCGGGCAGGGCGGGCACCACGCCGCGGCCCACGCCCAGCTCCGCCAGCATGATGACGGTGTCCCAGTCCGCGACCCCTGCCGACCCCGCCTGGCCGATCCCGCGTTCGGCCAGGCGCGCGTCCAGCTGCGCTCGCGAGGCCGACTTCTCCGGGAGCCTGATGTGCGGGATTTCCTCGAGCGCGCCGAGGTCGAGACGCGCGCGGCCGGCGAGCGGGTCGTCGACGCCGACCGCGAGCGACCACGGGAGTTCGAGGAACGGATGCTGCTCGATTCCGCGCACCGGGTCCCCGATAGTGATCAGGGCGATTTCGGCTTCGTCCGCGAGGAGTGCGGCCAGGCAGTCGCGACTGGCGACCCGGGTGTGGAATTCCAGGCGTACCTTCGGAAAGCGCTGCCGGAAGGCGAGGATGCCGTTCGCCATGAAGTGCCGGACGGTCGTCGCGCCGGTCGTGACGCGGACCTCGCCCGCGGTGCCCTCGGCGAGGTCGCGCAGCTGGCGGACCACCGAGTCGATGCCGTTGAGGCTGCCGCGGGCCGCGGTGTGCAGGAGACGTCCCGCCTGGGTCGGCACGACGCCGCGCGGCCTGCGTTCCACCAGGGCCAGGCCGATCTCCCGTTCCAGCCGTTTGATGTGCTGACTCACCGCGGACTGGCTACGGGACAGCTCGCGCGCGACGGCGCTCAGATTGCCCCGGTCACACACGGCCACGAAGACACGCAGATCCTCCAGAGTCACGGGATCCAAGCTAGAGCTTGGACTTCTCCCAGTAAACCCGAGAATTGACCGGGGCCCTCCGCCGGGCCGACGATGGTGACGGCCAGGCCAAGGGCGGCAACCTCGCTCCGGCGCGCAGGAGCGGGGTGCCGACCCGACACGGAAGGGACGTCCATGGACGCGCATCGAGTCACCGCCGCGATCGCCTTGCTCGAGCGGTACGGGGCGGCGGAGATCGAGCACCCCGGCGGGACCTTGCTGGCTCATCTGCTCCGGGTCGAGGAACGGCTGGCCCGCTGGGAAGCGCGGCCCGCATTGCGGCTCGCGGGGTTGTGCCACGCCGCGTACGGAACGGACGGTTTCCCGACGGCCCTGATGCCACTCGGGCGGCGCGCCGAACTCGCCGAGGCCGTCGGTGCCGAGGCCGAGGCGCTGGTCTATCTCTATGGCGCCTGTGACCGGTCGGCTTCCTATCCGCGGCTCGCCGAGGGCGCCCCGATGACGGACCGGTTCTCTGCCGAGGAGTTCGTGCCCACCAAGGAACAGCGAAGGGATTTCGCCGAGCTCACCGCCGCCAACGAACTCGATCTCGTCTTCGCGAGCGCCGACTTCGCCCGCCAGGCGGGTGCCGGAATTTTGGCTCTGCTGACGCGGTTCCGGCCGCTGCTCGGCGACCACGCCTGGCGTGACCGCCTCGCCGCGGAGTCCATTGTGGAGGGTTAGGAGCCGGGGCGCTCAGAGCGGGTTGAACTCGCCCAGTGGCGCCGTGCAGAAGGGGCCGCCGACGTACTCGGCGGCGATCCCGGTGGGCGTGGGTTTGTCCGCCAGTTGCTCGGCGTAGACCTCGGCGTTGTCGAGCGACTTGTAGCCCAGCGCCTCGGCCTCGGTCAGCGAATAGATCCGCCGGGTGTTGTCCGAGACGCCCCAGATCAGCCGGTATCCCGGTGACGGTGCGCTGAGGCAGGCCTCGAAGAGCCGGGCGCCGTCGTCGGGGGAGAGCCAGGTGGTCAGGCCGCGCGGGCCCAGCGGCAGCGGGGTTTCGAAGCACGAGCCGATCCGGATGACGATGACGTCCATCCCGAACCGGGAGTGGTACAGGCTGCCGAGCGCCTCGATCGCGGCCTTGCTGACGCCGTAGTAGGTGTCCGGGCGGGGCGAGGAGTCCGCGGGCAGGCCGGTGGTGCCGCCTTCGTCGTTGCGGCGGAAGCCGACGGCGTGATTGCTCGACGCCAGAATCACCCGGGACACCCCGGCGGCCCGCGCCGCTTCGAGCACGGTGTGCGTGCCGTCGATGTTGACGTCGAGGGTGGCTTCCCAGGAGTTTTCCCTGCTGTGCCCGCCCAGGTGGATCACCGCGTCCACGCCTTCGCAGGCCGAAGCCATCGCCTCGGCGTCGGTCACCGAACCGGTGCGCACCTCGACCGCTTCGCCGGGCTCGGCGGCGGGCTGCGGGGCGAGGTCGAGCAGGCGCAGCACCCGGCCCTCGCGGCGCAGCCTCGGGCGCATCAGGGTGCCGACGACGCCCGCCGAGCCGGTGATCAGCACACGCTGGTCTGCCATGTGTCGAGGTCCTTTCCATGGAATGTCCGAAGTGGACGGTTAAGGCGGCGGCGGGGTCTCAGCGGATACCGGCGCGGCGCAGTTGCCTGCCGAGTTCCGCGGTGGCCTCGGCCAGCAGCTCGCCGACGAGCTTGGCTTCGGCGTCGCTGACCTGCGCGATGGGCATCGAGCAGCTGATCGCGTCGGTGCCGGGGATGCGGTAGGGGATCACCGCGGCCACGCAGCGGACGCCGAGGGTGCCCTCCTCGACTTCCGAGGCGTAGCCACGCTCCCGGGTCGCGGCGCATTCGGCGTGCAGCGCCTCGCGGGTGGTGATCGTGTTCGGGGTGAGGGCGGGCAGTTCGGCGGGCATCAGCTGGTCGATCTCGTCGCGGGTCAGCTCGGCCAGCAGCGCCTTGCCCAGCGCCGTCGCATGCGTGGGCAGTGTCCGGCCGACGCGGGACACGAGATGGGTCGAACGCTGCGCCTCGCGCGTCTCGAGGTAGACGACCTCGGTGCCGTTGCGGCGCGCGAAGTGCGCCGTGAAGCCGGTCTTCTCGCGGATGCGCTCCAGTGCCTCGGTCGCGAACGGGACGACGGCGTCCCGGTCGAGGTAGGCCGTGCCGCAGATCAGCGCGCGGACGCCGAGCCGGTAGCGCGCGGTGTTCGGGTCCGCCTCCAGCCAGCCCGTGTCGAGCAGTGTCCGCAGCAGCCCGTGCAGGCTCGACCGGGGAAAGCCGGTCCGCGCGTGGAGGTCCGAAAGGGACAGCCAGACGTCGTTGGCCGCGAAGGTCTCGATGAGGTCGACGGCGCGCCGCGCCGACTTGACCCCGGCGCTCTCGCCGTTGACGGCCACGGGGCTGTCGGCCTTCTGCGGCATCTGTACTCCTCCAACCGGCCGTTGACCGTGACTGTGCTTTTGAAGTGGCGACTGTGCCTTGATTTGTGACTGCGGCCATATTAGCGTGCCGAACAGCGTTCTTATGGATGAACATAATCACTATAACAGACTCCGTTCATGGATGTGAACCGCATCAACGTGGACGCGGAAGGGAGTCAGCGGTGCACTTACTCGACTGGGCGATGATGTGCGCTTATTTCGGGCTGATGGTGGTGATCGGCTGGTGGTCGCACAAGCGCGTCGGTGACGTGAAGGACTTCTTCACGGCGGGCGGGAAGATGCCCTGGTGGCTGACCGGGATCTCGCACCACATGTCCGGCTACAGCGCCGTCCTCTTCGTCGCGTACGCGGGGGTCGCGTACACCGACGGCATCACCGTGTACTTCTGGGGTTTCGCCAGCATCGGCATCGGCGTCGCGATCGGCAGCTGGCTGTTCGCCGCGCGCTGGAACAAGCTACGGTCGAAGCTCGGGGTGGCCTCGCCGCTGGAGTACCTCGCCAAGCGGTACAACGTGCCGACCCAGCAGGTGCTGGCGTGGAGCGGCAGCCTGCTGAAGATCTTCGACATCGCCGCCAAGTGGTTCGCGGTCGCCACGCTGCTGAACGTGTTCGCCGGGGTGGACTACAACCTGGGCATCCTCATCACCGGCGTGGTCACGCTCTTCTACTGCACGGTCGGCGGCCTGTGGGCGGACGCGCTCACCGAACTGGGCCAGTTCGTCATCCAGGCCATCGCCGCGATCGTGATGATCGTGGTCGTCCTGGGCAAGCTCGGCGGTATCTCGGCGCTGTGGACCATGTGGGACAAGCTGCCCTCGGCCCACGTCAACCCGACGACGCCGAAGTACACCACGATCTTCCTTCTCGTCTACGTACTGGTGAAGACGTTCGAGTACAACGGGGGCATGTGGAACCTGGCGCAGCGGTACATGGCCGCGCCGAACACCCACGCGGCCCGGCGCGGCGCCCGCCTCTCCTCGGCGCTGTACCTGATCTGGCCGCTGGTGCTGATGTTCCCGATGTTCGCCGCGCCGCTGCTGATCCCGGGCGTGAAGAACCCCAACAACTCCTACGCGATCATGACCACGACGTTCCTCCCGCCCGGCCTGATCGGGCTGGTGCTGGCCGGCATCTTCTCGCACACCATGGCTATGGTGTCCTCCGACGCGAACGCGATCTCCGCGGTCATCACCCGCGACATGATCCCGGTGATGTTCCGCAAGGCCCGCCGGTGGACCGACGTCCAGGGCCTCAAGGCCGCCCGGATCACCACGGTGACCTTCGTGGTGCTGACCATGATCGTCGCGACACAGGCGCAGAACCTGGGCGGTGTGCTGCAGATCGTGGTGAACTGGGTGGCGGCGCTGATGGGCCCGATCTCCATCCCGCTGCTGCTGGGCATGCTGCCCTGGTTCCGCCGGTGCGGGGCGCGGGCCGCGATCGTCTCCTGGGCGGGCGGGCTCATCGCGTACGGACTGGTCTACTACGTGTTCGACGTCAGTCAGACGGCGCTCATCGCGACGCCGGTCCTGGTTTCGCTGGCGCTCTACACCGGGCTGGGGCTGATCGCGCCCGAGCGCAAGGACACCACCGACGTCATCATCGACACCATCGGCAGCGACGACGAGGTCGCCTCGGCGGGTGCGAAGGAGGGCTCCACCGTGCCCGCCTAGCCCCCGGCCGAATCCTGGCCACAACCGACAAGGACGAAAAGAGCAGAAACTGATGGCACAGCCCAAGATCGAGCTGGACGGCCTGCTGGCGTTCCCCCTCACCCCGTTCACCGAGGACCTCGAGCTGAACCTCGACGCGTTCGCGGAGAACGTGGAAAGCCATGTGGCCGCCGGGGCCGGCGCGGTGTTCGTCGCCTGCGGGACCGGCGAGCTGAGCTCGCTTTCCCCTGCCGAGCACGCGGCGGTACTGGCGAAGGCGCGTGAGGTCGTCGGCGGCCGGGTCCCGGTCTGGGTCGGTGCCGGCGGCGGCGGCCAGGAGGGGGGGGGGACCGGCAGCGCCGGGGGGGGGGGGGGGGGCGCACGGGGGGGGCAACACCCCCCCCCCCAAG
>NZ_JBHYIK010000042.1:52498-71012 GCF_042739735.1 Amycolatopsis sp. NPDC059027
GGCGGGGTTCGGGCGGAGGGGGTGTGCGGGGGGGGGGGGCGGGCCCGGGGTGTGGGGGGGGGGGGGGGGGGGCGCGGGGGCGGGGGGGCCCGCGATCGCCGCGGCGGAGGAGGGGGGCGCCGACGGCGTTCTCCTCCTCCCGCCCTATCTCGTGTCCGGTCCGCCCGCCGGGCTGGTCGACTTCGTCCGCTTCGCGGTCGGCGAGTCCTCGGTGCCGGTGATCGTCTACCACCGGGGCACCGGCGTGTTCACCGCTCCGACCGCGGTGTCCCTTGTGGACATTCCGTCCGTGGTGGGGCTCAAGGACGGCTTCGGCGACGTCGAGCTGATGACCCGGATCGTCACCGCGATCCGGTCCGTCGGCACCGAGCGGGCGCGGGACTTCCTGTTCTTCAACGGGCTGCCGACCGCGGAGGTCTCGGCGAAGGCGTACGCGTCGGTCGGCGTCGCGCGATATTCGTCGGCGGTGCACTGTTTCGCCCCGGAGATCGCGCACCGCTTCCACCGGGCGCTGGCCGAGGGGGACAATGCGGTGATGGACACCCTGCTCAGCGGGTTCTACCTGCCGCTGGTCGCGCTCCGCGACGAGACGCCAGGGTTCGCCGTGTCGCTGGTCAAGGCCGCCGCGCGGCTGCGCGGGGACAAGGTCGGCCCGGTGCGCCCGCCGCTGGTCGAGCCGACGCCGGAGCAGATCGACCGGCTGGCGCAGATCGTCGAGAACGGCTTCACGACGCTGAAGGGGCTGTGAAGCGGTGAGCTTGAAGATCCAGGACGTCGTGTTGACGCCGGTCGCGTTCGCGGACGCGCCGCTGCTCAACGTGATGGGCGTGCACGAGCCGTTCGCGCTGCGGAGCGTCGTGCAGGTGATCTGCGAGGACGGCGTCGTCGGGCTCGGCGAGTCCTACGGCGACGCCGCGTTCCTCGGCGAGGTGCGCAAGGTGCTGCCGCGGCTGCGCGGGCACGACGTGTTCGACCTGCCGGGGCTGCGGCGGATCGTGGCCGAGACCCTTGCCGGTACGGTGCTCACCGACGAGCACGGGCTGATCGGCGGTTTCTCCATCCGTAAGACCATTTCCAGCGTGTTCTCGCTGTTCGAGGTCGCCTGCCTGGACGCGCAGGGGCACGCGCTGGGACTCCCGGTCGTCGACCTGCTCGGCGGCAAGGCCAGGGACGCCGTCGAGTTCTCCGCGTACCTGTTCTACAAGTACGCCCAGCACATCGACGGCACCGAGGACTCCTGGGGCGAGATTTTGACGCCGGAGCAGCTCGTCGGCTCGGCGCGCCGGATGATCGACGAGTACGGCTTCCGCTCGATCAAGCTCAAGGGCGGCGTTTTCGAGCCTCGCCAGGAAGCCGACGGCATCCACGCCCTCGCCCAAGCCTTCCCCGGGCACCCGCTGCGGATCGACCCCAACGCCGCGTGGACGGTCGACACCGGGATCGCGGTGGCCAAGGAACTCGACGGCGTCCTGGAGTACCTCGAAGACCCGACGCCGGGGATCGAGGGCATGGCGAAGGTCGCCGAACACGCGAACATGCCGCTGGCCACCAACATGTGCGTGGTCAACCTCGGTGACATCGAACCCGCTTTCCGTGCCCGCGCGATCGGCGTCCTGTTGTCGGATCACCACTTCTGGGGCGGGATGCGGGCCACCCAGGCGCTCTCGGTGACCTGCGAGAGCTTCGGCGTCGGGCTGTCCATGCACTCCAACAGCCACCTCGGCATCAGCCTCGCCGCGATGGTGCACGTCGCCGCCGCCACGCCGCATCTCACCTTCGCCTGCGACACGCACTGGCCGTGGAAGGATGCCGACGTGATCGCGCCGGGCGCGCTCGAGTTCCGCGAGGGCGCGGTGGCGGTTCCGGGCAAGCCCGGCCTCGGCATCGAAATCGACCCCGACGCGCTCGCCAGGGCGCACGAGAACTTTGTCCGGTGTGGACTGACGAAACGGGACGATGTGACGTACATGCGGAAGTTCGAGCCCGGCTTCGAGCCGAACACGGCGAGGTGGTGACCCGGTGAAGGTGACTGGTTACGCCTATCCGTGGGACGTGCTCGCCAGTCCCGGCTTCACCGCCCGCGCGGCCGATCTGGAGGCGGACGAGGTCGCGGTGGCGCTGTCCTACCACAGCGCGCGGGCCGCGACGCCGTGGTCGGAGCGGGGCACGTCGGTGCTGGCGCGGCACGCCGCGTTCTACCGGCCGGTGCGCGAGGAAGCTTGGCGGGACAAGGAACTCCGTCCGTCCACGCCGGACTGGATAGATTGGCCCGACAGTGGCGGCGACGCGGTCCGGCTGCTCAACGAGGCAGGGATCCCGGCCGCCGCGTGGATCGTGCTCACGCACAACTCGCAGCTGGGCATCGCGAACCCCGGCGTCGCCGTGCGCAACTGTTTCGGCGAGGTCTACCCGTGGGCGCTGTGCCCGGCACAGCCCGCGGTCCGCGAATATTCGGCGACGCTCACCGCCGAAGCCGTCGACGGGCTGGAGCTGTCGTCGGTGATCCTGGAGGCCTGCGGTCCGCTCGGCGCGGTCCATCAGCACCAACACGAAAAGACCGACGGCGTCTGGGCGCCCGCGGTGGCGCGGCTGCTGTCGGTGTGCTGCTGCACCGCCTGCGCCGAGGGCTGGACCGAGCGCGGGCACGACGCCGACACCATCCGTGAACAATTGCGGGGCGAGGTGCGGCGGCTGATCGCCGCGGGTGACCTGACCCTGACCGAGGACAAGCTGCTGCCTTCGGTGCGCCGCGGCATCCTCGAAACGCGCCAGGCCGCGACCGACGCGTTGCGGCACGCGGTGCTGGAACGCCTTCCGGACGGCACCCGGATCGTGCTGCACGGCGCGCTCGACCCGTGGGTCACCGGCGCGCTGCCGGGGCTCACCCCGGCCGCCTCCGAGGAGGTCGGCGCCGTCGTGCTGCAGAACTGGGCCCCCGGACAGTCCAGTGTGGACGCTGTCGCGGCGGCACGGGCGAAGCTGCCCGAGAAGGTCGCCGTCGGCAGTTACATCACCGCCGTGGCGGCCAGCCCCGTGCCCGACATCGAGGCCTACGTCACCGAACTCGGGAAGGCGGGTGCGGCCGAGGTGCACCTGTACCACCTCGGGCTCGCCGGGCCCGCCCGCTGGCCGGACCTGCTGGCCGCCGGTGCCGCCGCCCACAGTTTCTGAACCTTCTTTCAGAGACACAGTCGTTGAGGAGTAAGGAAAGTATGAGCCAGGAAACCGACCCCGCCACGCTGGAAGCGATCCTCGCGGGCGCTGCGGCGGCCGCCCGGCCCGCGGCGGCCGCGACCCCGGCCGAGCGCGCGCGGTGGCTCGACGCGGTCGCCGACGCCCTCGACGCCGCCGCCGGGGAACTGGTCCCGCTCGCCCACGCCGAGACGCACCTCCCGGCGTCGCCGCGCCTGCAAGGTGAGCTGAAGCGGACGACGTTCCAGCTGCGCCTGTTCGGCAAGGTGCTGGCCGACGGCGAGTACCTCGGCGCCACGGTCGACCACGCCGATCCGGACTGGCCGATGGGCCCGCGCCCGGACATCCGGCGTGTGCTCGTCCCGATCGGCCCGGCGCTGGTGTTCGCCGCGAGCAACTTCCCGTTCGCGTTCAGCGTCGCGGGCGGGGACACCGCGTCGGCGCTGGCCGCCGGCTGCCCTGTCGTGCTCAAGGCACACCCCGGCCACGAGGAACTTTCCGCGCGTACCGGGCAGATCGTGCGCGAGGCACTCGTCGCGGCGGGCGCGCCGGAGGGCATGTTCGACGTCATCCACGGCGTCGAGGCGGGCGTCACCGCGCTCAAGGACCCGCGGATCGCGGCGTCGGCGTTCACCGGTTCGGTGCCCGGGGGCCGGGCACTGTTCGACATCGCCGTGTCCCGGCCGACGCCGATCCCGTTCTACGGTGAGCTCGGCAGCGTCAACCCGGTCGTGGTCACCCCGGGCGCGCTCGCCGCGCGGGGCGAGGCCGTCGCGAAGGGCTACGCGGGGTCGTTCAGCCTGGGCGCCGGGCAGTTCTGCACCAAGCCGGGCCTGCTGTTCCTGCCCGAGGGGCACGGTCTCGACGACGTCCTGCGCGAGGCCGTGGCCGCGGTCGCGGCGCAGCCGATGCTCAACGATCGCATCGCGTACGGTTACGAGAACAAGCTCGGCGAACTGCGCGATGTGTCCGGTGTGGACGTTGTCGTCGAAGGTTCGGCCGACGGATCGGCGTTCACGCCGACGCTGTTGGCCACCACCGCGAAGGAGTTCCTCGCCGGGGGAGCGGCGGTGCACGAAGAGTGCTTCGGCCCCGCCTCGCTCGTCGTCACCTACACCGATCAGGCCGAGCTGCTGGACGTGCTGGCCACGCTCGAACCCGGGCTCACCGCGACGATCCAGGGCGAGGAGGACGAGGCGGGTCTCGTCCGCGGCCTGCTGCCCGCGCTGACGCGGCTGGCCGGGCGGCTGCTGTGGAACGACTGGCCGACAGGGGTGACCGTGAGCTGGGCCCAGCAGCACGGCGGCCCGTACCCCGCCACCACCGCACCGACCACCACCTCGGTCGGCACCGCGGCGATCGAGCGGTTCCTCCGGCCGGTCGCGTGGCAGGGGTTCCCCGACGCGCTGCTGCCCGAGGCCCTGCGCGACGCCAACCCGTGGCGGCTCCCGCGCCGTACCGACGGCATCCGCTGACCCCGTAGCTCCCCGTCCCCTCTCTCGCAAGTCCGTCTCTTGAGCCAATGACGCCTTGGAGGCTTCGCCATGCCCGTGAACAGGAGAACCGCCCTGCGGGGCGGCGCGATCGCGGCCGCTTCCGTCGCGCTGAGCGCTTCGGCCCGTCCCGCGTTCGCGGCGAGCGCGCCCGGTGCTCCGCGGGAGGCTGCTTCGGCGTTCGCGTCGATCGTCAAGGCGTACCGCGAGCTTCAGACGGGGATCAACCGGCCGTCGCCGGAGCGGGCCGAGGCGCTGGCGAACCTCGGCCGGGTCGCCAAGGCGTACAACGCGAGCATGTCGGTCACCGAAGGTCCACTGTGGACGGATCTGCCGTTCGGGCCGGGCAGTGACTACACGACGTCGATGTACGCGCGGCTGCGGGCGATCGCGGTCGACTGGGGAACGCCGGGCGGGACGCTGTCCGGCGACCCGGTCGTCCTCGACCGGATCAAGCGGGCGCTCGATCTGCTGTACACCCACCAGTACAACGAGAACACCGCCGAGCTGGGAAACTGGTACACCTACGAGATCGGGATCCCGTACTACCTGCTGCACACCCTGTCAGTGGTGGCGGACAAGCTCGATCCGGCCGACCTCGCGCGGTACCTCAAGCCGGTCCTGCGCTTCGTCGGCGACCCGAACCGGAGGACGAACAACCAGGGCATCGTGGAGACCGGGGCGAACCGGGCGGACAAATCGCTGATCGCGATCGTGTCCGGCGCGATGCTCGGGGACACCGGGCGGATCCACAAAGGACTCGACGCGCTGGTCGACGTCGCGGGCAACGGCGCGGCGAGTGTCGTCGCGAAGCTCGACAAGGCGGCGGGGGACGGGTTCCACACCGACGGTTCGTTCATCCAGCACGACTCGATCCCATACCCCGGCCACTACGGCATCGTGCTGCTCACCGCGCTTGCCGGGACGATCCATGTCACGCAGGGCACGGAGTTCGCGCTGCCGGAATCGTTGCGGCAGCAGATCTTCGCGCTCGTCGCCGACAGCTTCGCGCCGTTCGTGTACGCGGGCGCGCTGATGGAGCCGGTGCGTGGCCGGATGCTGTCGCGGCAGGGCGAGACCGGGCACGACATCGGGCACCAGCTGACCGTCGCCGTCGTGCTGCTCGCGCGTTCGGCGACCGGCGCGGTGAAGACGGACCTGGGTGGCCTCGCCGCCAAGTGGATCAAGGAGGGCACCTACGCGCCATTCCTCAAGATTCCGGACCCGGAGCGGTTCGCGCCCGGCCCCGACCTGGTGGCGATCCCGGGTATCGAGTTCGCGCAGGAGCTGCTCGCGGGCCCGGTCCGCTCGGCGCCGATCGTCGCCGAGCACCGGATCTTCGGGCAGCAGGACCGGATGGTGCACGTCACCGAGGGCTGGTCGGCCTCGCTCGGCGTCAGCTCGACGCGGATCTCGCGCTACGAGTCGGTCAACGCGATGAACCTGCACGGCTGGTACACCGGCGACGGGGTGCTGTACACCTTCCTGCCCAACGCCAAAGGCCATTACACCGACGCGTACTGGCCGACCGTCGATCCGCTGCTGCTGCCGGGGACGACGGCGAAGACCGGCCCGACCGGCCCGCTCGGTCAGGTTCCGCTGACGAAGAACGCGCACACCGGTGGTGTGCGCTGGGACGCCCGGCACGGGGCCTACGCGCTGGACTTCGTTTCGGCGGACGGCACGCTGACCGCGAAGAAGTCGTGGTTCTTCACCCCGTCCGGGGTGGTGTGCCTCGGTGCCGGGATCACCGACGCCTCCGGCGAGCGGGTGCGGACGGTGATGGAGAACCGGTGCGTCAGCTCGGGTGCTCTCCTGATCGAGGGGAGGCGTTCTCGCGCGGGACTCGGTGAATCATCCACTGTGGACAATCCGCGCTGGCTGCACCTGGCCGATGTCGGAGGTTACGTCCTGCTGGACGACGCGCGGCTGACGACGTTGCGCGAGGACCGGACCGGTACCTGGCGGGACGTCGACACCGGCGCGAACACCAAGGGCACCACGGTGCCCTACACCCGGCGTTACCAGAAGCTGGTGATCGAACACGGCGTCAAACCGTCGGAAGCGCGGTACGCCTACGTCGTGCTTCCGGGCGCGAGCTGGGTCGCCACGGCGGCGTCGGCGTGGTCGTGGCGGGTCCGGGCGAACACGACCTCGGTGCAGGCGGTTCGCTTGTGGGACAACACTTTGCTGGCGAACTTCTTCGGTGCGGGGTCGGTCGACGAGGTGACCGTGTCCGGCCCCGCGGCGATCGCGCTGGGGCGCAAGGACGGCCGGTGGCAGCTCGCCGTGTCCGACCCGACCCAGCTGCAGGAGAGCGTGACCGTGACGGTACGGCGGAGGAAGGTCGTGGTGCCGCTCAAGGGGACCTACGGCGCGACGAAGGTCGTCCCGTTGTAAGGGGTCAGCCGCGCAGGGTGTCGCCAGGGCGCTCCTCGAAGATCAGCCAGGTGCGGGTGTTGCGGATGCCTTCGATGGCTTGGAGGCGGTCGAGCACGACGTCCCGCAGTGAGGTGTTGTCCGGCGCGCGGACCAGGAGCAGCACGTCGAAGTCCCCGCCGACGAGGGCGACGTGGTCGACGTACGGGATCTTGCCGAGCCGTTCGGCCATCGTGCGCCAGGACGTCTGCTCGATGGTGATCATGATGTACGCGCTCGTGCCGAACCCGGCCTGGCGCGGGTCGATCCGCGCGCCGAACCCGGTGATCACCTGCTCGCCGAGGAGCCGTTCGAGGCGGCTGTAGGCGTTGGTGCGGGAGATGTGCAGCCGGTCCGCGAGCGCGCGGATCGACATCCGGCCGTCCTCGGTCAGTGCGGCGAGGATCGCCTGGTCGACGTCGTCGAGGGCGGGTGCCGTTCGTCCGCCGGGCCGCCCGGTGACCTGGGTCTCACTGGACGTATTGCCGTCGGAAATCGCTTTCTCGGTCAATCTGTCGCTCATTTCGCGCGCTGCTTGAACACTGCTTCGGCCACGGACACCATTCTTGCATCACATGTCACAGAGAGGGTGGTGCTGTCGATGACGCGGCGCGAGGACCGGCCGAAGGCTGCCGAGCTGTTGCCCTCCGAGACCCCGGTGCGGTTCGTCGCCGAGGACGGCACGGCGGTCGGCCAGCGTGCCGGGTACGCCGAACCCGCGCTCGACCGGCTGCGCACGGCGTACCGGCTCATGGTGCGCGGCCGCCGGTTCGACGCGCAGGCGACGGCGCTGACGAAGCAGGGCAGGCTCGCGGTGTACCCGTCGAGCTCGGGCCAGGAGGCCTGCCAGGTCGCGAGCGCGCTGGCGCTGCGGCCGGACGACTGGCTGTTCCCGACCTACCGTGATTCCGTCGCGCTGGTCTCGCGCGGCCTCGAACCTGGCGAAGTCCTGACGCTGCTGCGCGGTGACGCGCACTGCGGCTACGACCCGTCCTCGACGCGAGTCGCGCCGCAGTGCACCCCGCTGGCGACGCAGACCCTGCACGCCACCGGACTCGCCCACGCCCTGCGCCGGCGCGGCAAGGACACCGTGGTGCTGGCGCTCATCGGGGACGGGGCCACGAGCGAGGGCGACTTCCACGAGGCGCTCAACTTCGCGGCCGTCTTCGACGCGCCGGTGGTGTTCTTCGTGCAGAACAACGGTTACGCGATCTCGGTGCCGTTGGAGAAGCAGAGCGCCGCGCCCGCGCTGGCGTACAAGGGCGTCGGGTACGGCGTGCGCTCCGAGCAGGTCGACGGCAACGACGCCGTCGCGGTGCTGGCCGTGCTCGACGCCGCCGTCGACCACGCGCGGCGGGGCGGCGGGCCGATGCTCGTCGAGGCGCACACCTACCGGATCGACGCGCACACCAACGCCGACGACGCCACCCGGTATCGCGACGCCGAGGAGGTCGAACGCTGGCGGGCCGCGGATCCGGTCCGGCGCCTCGAAACCTACCTGACGGGCCGGGAAGCCTTGTCCGCCAAGGATATCGAGCAGTTCCACGCCGAGGCCGAGGACTTCGCGGCAGCCGTGCGGGACACGATGAACGCCGAACCGCACCTCGATCCGCTGTCGGTGTTCGAGCACGTCTACGCCGAACCCACTCGCCAGCTCGTCGCGCAGCGCGCGCTGGTGGCAGCCGAACTCGAAGCCCAGGAGGCGTGAGATGACCCCGGTTTCGATGGCGCAGGCACTCAACGGAGCACTGCGGGACGCGATGAAGGACGATGACCGCGTACTCGTCTTCGGTGAGGACGTCGGCGCGCTCGGCGGGGTGTTCCGGGTGACCGACGGGCTCACCGCGGACTTCGGCGAGGACCGCTGCTTCGACACGCCACTGGCCGAGTCCGGCATCGTCGGCTTCGCGATCGGCATGGCGATGGGCGGGTTCCGCCCGGTCGTGGAGATGCAGTTCGACGCCTTCGCCTATCCGGCGTTCGAGCAGATCACCTCGCACGTGGCGAAGCTGCGCAACCGCACGCGCGGCGCGTTGTCGCTGCCGATGGTGATCCGGGTGCCGTATGCCGGCGGCATCGGCGGGGTGGAACATCACTGCGATTCCAGCGAGGCCTACTACACGCACACACCCGGCCTGCGCGTCGTCACGCCGGGGACGCCGCAGGACGCCTACGACTTGTTGCGTGACTCGATCGAATCCGACGACCCGGTGATCTTCCTCGAGCCGAAGTGCCGGTACTGGGCCAAGGACGAGGTGACCTTCACCCGGACCGGTGCCGCCTTCGACAAAGCCGTCGTGCGCCGCCCCGGCCGGGACGTCACGCTCATCGCGTACGGGCCGATGGTCGCCACCGCACTGGAGACCGTGGAGGCCGCGACCGCGGAGGGCTGGGACGTCGAGGTCGTCGATCTGCGCTCGCTGGCGCCGTTCGACGACGAAACCGTGACCGCGTCCGTCCGCCGCACCGGGCGTGCGGTCGTGGTGCACGAGGCGGCCGGGTTCTCCGGCTACGGCGCCGAGGTCGTCGCGCGGGTGACGGAGCAGTGCTTCCACCACCTGCACGCGCCCGTCCTGCGGGTCACCGGGCTCGATATCCCTTATCCACCACCGAAACTGGAACGTCATCAGCTGCCGGACGTCGACCGGATCCTCGACACCATCGCGCGGTTGCAGTGGAACGACGAGCCGATGGAGGTCGCCGGTGCCTGACTTCCTGCTCCCCGACCTCGGTGAAGGGCTGACCGAGGCCGAGATCGTGCACTGGCTCGTGAAGGTGGGGGACACCGTCGCGGTGGACCAGGCCGTCGTCGAGGTCGAGACCGCGAAGGCGGCGGTGGAGGTGCCGGTGCCGTTCGCCGGTGTCGTGACGGCGTTGCACGGCGAACCCGGTCAGTCGTTGTCCGTGGGCTCGCCGCTGCTGTCCGTCGGTGAGGCCGCGGGATTCGCCGAGCCCGGCGTCGTGACCCCGTCGCCCGCCGAGGCCGAGTCCAGCGGAAACGTGCTGATCGGCTACGGGACCGCGCCGACTACCCGGCGCAGGCGGACCGGGCGGGTCAACGGTGCGGCACCGGCGACGGCCCCGGTGCAGGTGAGCGGGCCGGGCGTGATCTCGCCGTTCGTCCGGAAGCTGGCCTCGGACAACGGGATCGATCTCAGGCAGGTCATCGGCACCGGCCCGGACGGGATCATCCGCCGCGCCGACGTCGAAACCGTGCTGGCGGCGCGGCTGCCCGAACCCTCGGTGCCGACGGCGGGGGAGCGCAGGATTCCGTTGCGGGGCCTGCGGAAGGTGGTCGCGGACAAGCTGACGACGTCGCGCCGGGAGATCCCGGAGGCCACCGTGTGGGTGGACGTCGACGCGACCGAACTCGTCGCCGCGCGAGCCGCGCTCAACGCCGCGGCGCCCGACCGCCCGGTGTCGTTGCTCGGGCTGATCGCGCGGTTCGCCGTCGCGGGCCTGCGGCGGTTCCCCGAGCTGAACTCGCGCGTCGAGGGCGAGGAGATCGTGGTGCTGGACACGATCAACCTGGGCTTCGCGGCGCAGACCGCCCGGGGCCTCGTCGTCCCGGTCGTGCCCGGGGCCCACGAACTGTCCACAAGAGACTTGTCGGCCGCGATCGCCGAGCGTACGGCCGCGGCGCGCGAGGGCGGGCTGACCCCCGCCGAGCTGACCGGCGGGACCTTCACCGTCAACAACTACGGGGTGTTCGGCGTCGACGGGTCGGCCGCGATCATCAACCACCCCGAGGCCGCTATCCTCGGTGTCGGAAGGATCATGGACCGCCCGTGGATCGTGGACGGCGAACTCGCCGCCCGGAAGATCTGCGAGCTGACACTGGCCTTCGACCACCGCGTGTGCGATGGCGGCACCGCCGGTGGTTTCCTCCGGTTCGTCGCGGACTGCGTCGAATCCCCGGTCACGGCTCTCGGCGAGATGTAACCCTCCGTTCACGTTCAGCCCCTCACGCGGTCACCACACGTTCACTGGCATGATCGATTTGGTGTGTCCGTCATCAGGTGTTCACCTGGGGGAGGTAGCTGAATCGTGCTCTTCGATGTAATCAACGGCCTGGCCGGGCACAGTGCCGCGCTCGACGCGGTGATGAAGTTCGTGGCGGGCCCGTTGATCTACGTCCTGGTCGTCGCCGGCGGGCTGATCGTGCTGTGGACGATGCGGGGCAGGGCACTGGCGGACAACCTGTGGCTCGCCGGTCAGGTCGGAGCCGCGCTCGCACTGGGCTTCGTCGTCAACCGGGTCCTGCGCGCCTTCGCCGTCCACGAGCGCCCGTTCGAAACCCGCCCGGTGCACCAGCTCGTCCAGCACGAACCCGGCGTTTCCTTCCCCAGCAACCACGCCACCGCCGCGATGACCATCGCCTTCGTCGTCGGGTTCTTCGTCTCGAAGCGGTGGGGCTGGCTGCTCGGTGTCCCGGCCGCGCTGATCGCGATCTCGCGGGTGTACGTCGGCGTGCACTGGCCGTCGGACATCATCTTCGGCGCTTTGGTCGGGCTGGCCGCGACGCTGGCCGTGTGGTGGGCCGCCCCGCGTGTGCGGGAACGTGTCGAAGAGCGGTTCGCGAAGCCTGCGCCCGCGGAGCCATCGGACCGTGTTCCGTCCGCCGAAGCCGACACCGTGATCATTCCCCGTCGGCGTGAAGCCCCTCCGCGGCAGGCTCCGCCGCAACGTCCGGGTGCCGCGCCGCGGCCGATCGCCCCGCGCCGTCCCTCGGAAGCCGAAACCGTGGTGTTCCGCCGCGTCCGGCGCTGAACGTTTCCGGTTGGTCCTTTTGCGGGGTTACCAATGCCACGGCGGCCGCTAGGCTCGAGGTGTCGATCATGCCTTGGGGGGATGAACCATGAGGACGTCTGGCAGACCCGCGCGGGCTTGGCTGCTCGTCGCTGCCGTGATCGGTGGTCTCGGTGTGGTGCCGGGCACCGCCGCCGCCCAGAACCCGGTCTCGCACTATCCGGCAGCGGCGTCGAAGGCACCCACGGTCACTTCCACGGTGTACCGGGAGAACGGTGGTCCGCCCGGCGACGGCGGTCAGGGCCTGCCAGGCGACTTCACGTTCAGCGCCGACGGCGACCAGAACGTGGTGGCGTTCGAGTACTCCGGGCTCGGCATCCGCGGTGGCCGGGTGACGGCCGACCATCCGGGCGGCTCCGCCACCGTGACGGTCACTCCTGCCATCGACGGACCGGTCTCCATCGAGGTCACCGGCGTCGGAAGTGCGGGCGACCGATCACCTGCCCGGTCTTACCGGTACTGGGTACGGGCCACCGCCCCCGCCGCGCAGGTGCCGTGGTTCGAACTCGGGGTGTCCGCGGACATCGTGTTCACCGCCACCCAGGAGGGGGCGGCGACGTTCGTCTACCGGATCGACGGCGGTGCCGAGCAGTCGCTTCCCGTGGGCCAGGACCGCACGGGGCGCGTTCCGCTCCTGTTTTCCCAGCCTGGACAGGAAAGCCACAAGCTCGTGGTGTGGACGGTCGACGCCACGGGCGTCAAGTCCGGCGTCACCGACCGCGCCTTCTACGTCAATCAGGTGGAGCCTTCGGTGACGGTCGACGCGTGGTCCGGTCTCGTCGGTCAGAAGCGGGTTTTCACGGTCGAGCCGAACCGGAACGGTGTGGTGTCGTACGTGTATCGGATCGGCCGGGACCCCGAGGTGCCGGTGCCCGCCGCTCCGGACGGTTCGCTGACCTTCGAATACACACCGACCGCGAAGGGCACTTTCGATGTCCGCGTGGCGAGCGTGAACGCGGCAGGTGTCCGATCCGGCTGGGGCGAGAGCGGTTTCCAGGCGGATGCGCCCGCGCCGACGGTGACGAGCGCCGAGTACCCCGGCGGTTCCCCGGAGAGCGGCGGCCCCGGTGTCGCCGGCACTTTCGTGCTCTCTTCGCCGCGCCTGCCGGTGGTCTCGTACCGATACGTTTTCGACGGCGAGGCGGAACAGACGATCGCCGTGAGTGCCGACAGCTCGGCGTCGGTCCGCTGGACGCCCCGGGCGCCGGGTTATCGCTCCCTGCGGGTCCGTGGTGTGACCGCGTCGGGTGTGGTGACCGACGAGACGTCCTTCACGTTCTGGGTCAAAGCGCTACCGCCGATCGTGACCAGCCCGCAGTTTCCCGAGGGCGGCCCCTCGACCGCCAAGCCGGGGCAGCCGATCGAGTTCATCGTGACCCCCGCTTTGCGCGGTTCGCACGAGGTACTGTGGTCCATCGCGTTCAATCCGCCTCAGGTCGTCCCGGTCGGCCCGGACGGCAAGGCGACCTTCACTTACACGCTTCCGGAAACGTTCGAAGCATTCGAGCTCACCGTGTCGAGCCGGACGGCCGAAGGGTACGTGTCAGGTCCGGTGACGCGCACATACCACGTTCAGCCCTGACGTTCAGGCACTGAGCACTCGCGACGATTGCCGAGCGTTGTCAAGCCAGGCGGGGTCAACTCGGGTAGAGGGGCCTTGCTGTGAAGGGGGCCTTCACGACGCAGAATCGCCATACCAAGCGCGTCGGTGACGAGTTCGGTGCGCATGTGGTCGACGATGGACCAGCCGATGATGAGCCGGGAATAGGCGTTCATCACCGCGGCGCGATCCACAGCCGGTCCGGTGCGTCGACGGTGAAACGGCGGTTGGCCAGGTCCGGTCTGGGATCGGGGATCGTGGTGCGGGCCCGTCGGCGCCGAGTTCACGGATCAGCGGGAACGTTACTTGGGGAGGATGTTCTCCCGCGCGAAATACGCGGCGATCCGGCCTGGGTCATCCAGTTCCGCAGACAGGACTCACTGCCCCTCCCAGGTCCTTCACCGGCACAGCGACCGGTTTGCCGCTCAGCCTGGTTAGCGCAACGGCACGCTGGTGGAACTCGAGCGGATGTGGTGCAGGCACCGTGACATCCTCCTTGGTGACCACCGGTCACCTCAGGCAAGGTGTCCGGACAACCGGGGAACCTCACGTCAGGTTCTGAGGTGGATGGTGTTGCGTCGCGGTGTGCGGGTCGCGTCGAGCCAGGCGGGCGGCACGAACTCCGGTAGTCCGTCGCTGGCGATCCGGACTTCCCATTCGGAGTGGTGGATTACCTTGTGGTGGACGGAACAGAGGAGCACGAGATTGTCCACTTTGGTCTCACCATGGTGTGCCCAATACACCACATGGTGCGCCGTACAACGGTAAGCGGGTGCATCGCACCCCGGGAACGCGCAGCCTCCGTCGCGGCGGATCAAGGCCCGGCGGATGGCGGGGGTGGCGAGGCGTTGTGCCCGGCCGACGTCGAGGGGTTCGCTGTGCGAGCCCAGCACCATGGGGATGATCTTGGCGTCGCAGGCGAGGCGCCGTGCTTCGGCGGCGGTGATCTCCCCGAGCAGATCGAGGGTGGCTTGCCCGATGCCGGACCGTAGTTCTTCGAGTCCGACAGTGACGACGATGTGGGTGGCTTCTCCGGCTTGGGTGGGTAGGTCGGGGTGTTCGGCCCACATCCGTACCAGTTCGGAGAACGCGCAGCCGCGTCGCTCCCACTGGGTTCGGGTGTCGCGTCCGTCTTCTTCGGTGGCGGGGCGGGGTTTGGCGAGTGGGTCGAGCATGGCTTGCAGGCGTGCGGAGGTTTCGTCGTCGACGCGGGCTTTGATCTGGTGCCCGCCATCCCGGTGCGGGGCGATGGAGAACTCGGGCTGGAAGGGCTTTGGTTCCCGGGTTTTCGGCTCTTTCCCGTCGGGGTCGAGTTGACTCAGCAGGCGTCGTCCGGCGGCGCGGATTTCTCGGGGTCCGGCGGCGCGGGCGAGTTCGGCGAGGATTTTCTCCGCCTGTTCCCGATCCTGCGCCGACACGGTCTGGGGAAGCTTGTCCAGCACGCGCAGGATTTCGTCGATCTGCGCGGCCCCGACCGCGCCCTCGCTCGCGGCCTGCGCGGTCGCGGGCGCAGTAGGTGGCTGCTCGCCGGAAGTCAGGTCGCGGGTGCCGTTGAGCGCCAGCGCCCGCGCCGCGCGCGCCTTCGCTTCGGCGTACGGGATGTTCAACGTCTCCTGTAACAACCGCACAAGACTTCCGTATCCGGTGGTGTCGCGTATCCCGCGGCGTTCCAGCTCGGCCATGACCTCGCCCTGTACCGCGGCCTCACGACGCTGCACACACTCGGACTCCAGAAGCCTGTCCAGCAGGCAGCCGACATACTCGCGCCACCACTCGGTGCGCGAACTCTGGGTGCTGCTCTCGACGGCCACAACACCACTCTACTCCGTCCGATCGAACATGTGTGCTATCGATCGGGTGAACTCCCAGTCCTCGTTTTTCGTTGCTATATAAGGGATTCCGGCAAATCTTGGACTCCTCTTGCTTTGTGGCTGGTCACCGGCTTGGTAGATCCGGTCGGTGACCGCCGAGGGTGAACATGGTGTGGAGTAAGGTTTCCCCAGTTGTCCGGATACCTTGGCGTTGCCCGTTCCAATTCGAACAGACGCCGTCATGAGCTGGCCTTGTGCACGCCGTTCTCCTCCGCGCCTAGCTTCTGACCTTCGGCGAGGCAGAAGCCACGAGCGCGGCTCGTATGGATTCTGCGTTTGGTGGTGCATGATCATGTGTTGTGGTTGATGCGTTGTCGCGGCGGTAAGTGCCCACGGCCTATCGGCGGTTCACTGAATGGATCAACGTCGGATCGACTGGACCCGAGCAGTCCTTTGGCTACCACCGCTTCGTCACCCGATACGAACGCCACGTCGACCAGAGCCATTTTTGTCACCTGCCACGAATTCGCCGCATTTCATTCCGTCCTTTATGGACAGAAGGATAAGCGACTGCGACTCCATCGATCGCGGGTGCAGGGAGCGGCTTACGCACGGGCCGGTTCACCGGAAGAACCTGACGACCCCGGGTGAGCGTGACGATCGACGCCCCGTAGCCGCCACACCCGATGCCGAACCGGTCACAGCGGATTGACACCCGCTCCGTCCATGGTCGACGATCACCGGACGTACACACCACAAGTTCATCCGCGCCCGTTCGGGGGAAGCCGGTGGGAATCCGGCGCTGACCCGCAACGGTGGGCCGTCCCCGTGACGGCGAGCCCGAATACCCGTCGGGCGCGGTTTGCTCTGGTACCCGTCGTGGTCTGCGGGTCGCCGGTCCGGAGTCCCGTCCCGCCAGGACGGCCCTGGTCACGGTTGTCCGCGGGCCCGTGCCCGGAAGGCGAACGCATGGCCGCACCCGTTGGCCTCCAACGGACTCCACCACGTCGCCGCTCGGTCGTCCCCCTGATCACCCTGCTCATCGTGGCGCTGTTCGCCTCGCTCGTGTGCGGCGTCGCGCTCGGCGCGGCGAACGTGCCGATCCGTGACGTCGCGCGGTTCGCCGGCGCCGGGATCTCCGGTGGCTGGATCGACGCCGCGGACCTGCCGGGATATCAGATCGTCTGGCAGGTCCGGCTGCCACGTGTGCTGCTGGCCTTCGTGGTCGGCGCGGGGCTGAGCGCGGTGGGCGTCGCCAGCCAGGCACTGGTCCGCAACGCCCTCGCCGATCCGTTCGTGCTCGGGGTGTCCTCGGGCGCGTCGGTGGGTGCGACCGCCTCGATCGTCCTCGGCCTTTTCGCGTCTCTCGGTCTCTATGGCCTGTCGGCGGCCGCGTTCCTCGGCGCGCTGGGGGCGACCCTGCTCGTTTACCTCGCCGCTCGTTCGCGAGAGGGCATGACACCGTTGCGGCTGGTACTGACCGGAACCGCGATGGCATACGGATTCTCCGCCGTCAGCACGGTTCTGGTCTTCATGGCACCCCGCGGTGACGCGGTGCGCGCGGCGTTGTTCTGGCTGCTCGGCAGTCTCGGCGGCGTCACCTGGCAGTCGGTGCCGGTGGCCGCGGCCGCGGTCGGGCTCGGCCTCCTCTACTTCCACGTTTCGGCACGGAGGCTCAACGCGCTGGCCATGGGGGACGAGACGGCCGCGACCCTCGGCGTCGATCCCGCGCGGTTGCGCCGCACGCTCTTCGTGGTGTGCGCTGCCGTGACCGGCTGCCTCGTCGCCGTGAGCGGCGCGGTCGGGTTCGTCGGGCTCATGGTCCCGCATCTGGTACGCATGGCTGTCGGCGCCGACCACCGCCGGGTGCTCGCCGTGGCGCCGCTCGCCGGGGGTGTACTGCTGGTGTGGGTCGACCTGCTCGCCCGCACGCTGGTGGCGCCCGAGGAACTCCCGCTCGGCGTGCTCACCGCCGCGTTCGGCGTCCCGGTGTTCGTCTGGCTGATGCGCCGCCGCGGCTACGTTTTCGGCGGCCGCTGATGGAGATCCGGGTCGAAGATCTCACGGTGACCGTCGCCGGCAGGCAGTTGGTGCGCGACCTGCGGCTGCGGGTACCCGAGGGTGCCGTCGTCGGGCTCGTCGGGCCCAACGGCTGCGGGAAGTCCACGACGTTGCGGTGTGTCTACCGTGCGCTGCGCCCTTCCGCCGGAGTGGTGCGGCTCGACGGCGACGACGTCTGGACGCTCTCCGCGCGTGACAGCGCCCAACGTGTCGCGGCGTTGCCGCAGGAACAGCACATGGAGTTCGACTTCACCGCCGCCGAGGTGGTCGCCATGGGCCGTTTCCCGCACAAGCGGGCCTTCGAACGCGACACCGACGCGGACGACGACCTTTGTGCGCGGGCACTGCGCCGGGTCGGGGCGGAGCACCTCGCCGAGCGCGGGTATCTCACACTTTCCGGCGGGGAACGCCAGCGCGTGCTCGTCGCCCGCGCGCTCGCCCAGCAGCCGAAGGTGCTGGTGCTCGACGAGCCGACCAACCACCTCGACGTCCGCTACCAGCTCGAAATCCTTGACCTGGTCCGGGAAACCGGGGTCACCGCGCTCGTCGCGCTGCACGATCTGAACCTCGCGGCGTCCGCGTGCGACCTCCTCTACGTCCTCGCCGGTGGCCGGGTCGTCGCCGACGGCACCCCGCGCGAGGTGCTCACCCCCGAGCTGATCGCCGCGACGTTCGGCGTGCGCGCCCACGTCGTGCCGCATCCCGTTTCGGGCGCGCCGCAGCTTCTGTACAGCAACGCCGTCGAACCGAAAGGATCCCCGCGATGTCGCGACGACGTTCCCTCCTGACCGCGCTCGCCGCGCTGCTGCTCGTCACCGGATGCGGTGCGCAGGTCCGGCCGGAAGCCACGAGCGCGGCGGCCGGGTATCCCGTCACCGTCAGGAACTGCGGCCAGGATCTGACGTTCGCCAAGGTGCCGGGCAAGGTCGTGGCCTACGACAGCGGCATCCTCGAGATGTTGTTCGCGCTCGGCCTCCGTGACCGCATCGCGGGGTACGTCATGCCGCACGGGCAGAACAAGGACATCGAAGGGTCGCGGGGGGGGGGCGCGGGGGGAAGCGCCCCCCCGCGGGGGGGGGGCCCACGGAGCCAAGGGGGGGGGGTGCGGGGGGGGGGGGGGGTGGGGGTCG
>NZ_JBHYIK010000042.1:71022-84500 GCF_042739735.1 Amycolatopsis sp. NPDC059027
CGCGGCCCGCTGTCCCGCGCGGGGGTTTCCCTCCCGCCCCCCGCGAAAAAAAACTCCCTCGCGGGGTCCGGGGGGGCGCCCCCACCCCCCCCCCCCCCCACGGCTCGGCGTCGACACGATCAGCAAGGAGGTCGTGCTCCAGGCAGGCGCGGACTTCGTCTACGCTGGCTGGAACTACGGGTTCGGCGAGAACACCGGGCTGACTCCGCAGCACCTCGCCGAACTCGGCATTCCGTCCTATGTGCTCAGTGAGTCGTGCCGCAACGGGATCGGTGATCGTTCGCGCGGCACCATGCCCGCGCTGGAAGCGCTGTACACCGATCTGCGCAACCTCGGCCGGATCTTCGGGGTTTCCGCTCGCGCCGAGCAGTTGGTCGCCGAGTATCAGGGCGCCGTCCGTGAGGCCGAGGCCTCGGTGCCGAAGGACCGGCCCCGGCCGAAGGTCTTCCTCTACGACTCCGGCACCGACAAACCCTTCACCGCCGGGTGGTTCGCCGCGTCGCACGAGGTGATCACGCGCGCGGGCGGTGACGACGTCATGGGTGATCTCCAGGACAGCTGGACCACTGTCACGTGGGAGGCCGTCGTCAAGGCCAACCCCGACGTGATCGTGATCAACGACTACGACCCGCCGACCGCCGCGCAGAAACAGTCCTTTTTGGAGAGTTACCCGCCGCTGGCCCAGGTGCCCGCGATCAAGAACAAACGGTTCCTCGCACTGCCGTACGCGGCACTCGTGGAGGGGCCGCGCAACCCGGCGGCGATCCGGACGGTCGCGGACTACCTCAACCGGACGAGCGCCGGGTAGGGCTGTCCGCAGGCCGGGCCAGGGGGTGTGCCGGATGGCCGCCCCGGCGCTCCGGCGCGATGCTCTTCTGCCATGGACCGAGGTTTGGGGAAGCGGGCGCGCCAGTGCTGGCTCGTCGCGCACGTCGCGAGTTCGGTGGGCTGGTTCGGCGTCGCGGCGAGCCAGCTGGCGCTCAAGATCATCGCGCACACGACCGACAGTGACGCGGTGCGTCACACGGACCACCTGACCGCGCAGGTCTTCGACCGGTACCTGATGATCCCGCTCGTGCTGGTCGCCCTCGGCACCGGCCTGGTGCTGTCCCTGTGCACGAAATGGGGCCTGCTCCGGCATTACTGGGTCACCGCCAAGTTCGTGCTGACGATCGCGCTGATGATCGCGGACACGATCTGGATGGGCGGGTGGGTCGCCGAGGCGGTGGAGTACACGGCGAGCGGCGGAGCGTCCGCCGCTCCCGGCTATCGGGACACGCTGGCACACCTGCTCGCCGGATCGGTCGTGAACCTGGTCGCGATCCTGGCCATGGTGGTGCTGTCGGTGGTCAAGCCGTTCGGCAGGACCAGCCGGGGCCGCCGGGTGGTCCGGCGGGTTCGTCCCGCCTGAACGCCGTCAGCGCGGCCGCGAACCGCTGCTGACGACGAGCCGGACGGGCCGCGGGTGCGCGCGGCGTACGCGGGGCCGTCCGGTGAGGGCCTTGCTGACCGGCAGGCGGCGCAGGATCTCGACGAACACGAGGGTGAGCGCGAGGGTGGCGAGGTAGATCACCACGGTCGTCCACGGTGCCCCGGACCAGTCCGCCACCGGGCCGATCGCGGGGCCGAGCAGCGCCAGCGCGAGCGGGTGCACCAGGAAGATGCTGAACGAGCGGTTCGACGCCCACGCGATGAACCGGGCCGCCCGGCTTTCCGCGGTCCGGCGGGCGGACCACCACGAGCACACCGCGTAGAGCGCGGCGATGACGGTGACGAACCAGAGGAGCAGATACGGCTGGTACACCTCGCTCGCCAGCTGCGGCCACGTTCCACTGTGGACGTTCTGGAAGTAGGCCAGTTCGGTGCCGATGCCGATCGCGATCAGCGCGGTGGCGAGGAAGGCCCGGTGGCCGGACACCCAGGCGTGCACGGCCTCGAAGTGCATCGCGACCACGGCGCCGAGCACGGTGAAGAACTGGTACGGCAGGATCGTCGCGAACAGGTGGCTGATCGTGTCGTAGGTGACGCCCTCGGGCGGGTAGGTCATGAACAGCACCACGCACACCTGGAGCGCGCCGCTGACCAGGAGCACGTACCGGTGCCTTCCCCGCGTCGCGCGCAGCATCTTCAGCAGCAGCGGGAAGAGCAGGTACACCTGCATCGTGACGAGCAGGAAGTACAGGTGGTACCAGGCGCTGCCCTCGATCAGTTCCCGGCCGAGCGCGGCCAGCTTCGTGCTGAGCGAGCCGGCGGGCTCGCCGGTGGTGACGAGCGAGTAGCCCCAGAAGAACACCGACCACACGACGTAGGGCACCGCGACCAGCGGGAACCGCCGCCGCCAGAACCCGGTGGCCCGCAGCGGCCGGTCGCGGTACTGGTAGACCAGCACGAACCCGGTCAGCGCGAAGAACGCCTCGCGGGTGAAGTGCAGCAGCGATTCGACGGCGTTCGCCGGGACGTCCTGCGGGTAGTTGGTGGCGGCGACGACATGGATCAGGATCACGCAGGCGAAGGTGATCAGCCGGAACAGGTCGATCTGGTGCAGGTAGGGCGCCGACGACCGCGCCGCCGGGATACGGGCAGGCGCCTTCCGCGGCGCTTCGAGGGTGGTCACCGGATAGCCCGTTCGAGGCCGGTGTTCACCACGTCCGAGAGCGGTGCCGACGGCGCCGTTTCGATCCAGGTGATGCGCCGCTGGCGGACCAGCGTCCAGAACCCGGTGGGCGGGACGGCCGCACCGACGACCAGCGTCGCCCCGGCAATGAGCGTGGCGAGCAGGCCGGTGACCTGGGCGTCGAGCTGGAACAGCGGCACGGTGCCGTAGCCGCGGTCGTCGCCGGACAACTCGCGGGCGGCGGCCGCGGCGGCATGGAGGAGCCGGTGCTCGGTGAGTTCGACGCCGCCGGGCTCCGCCCGCGTCAGCACCGAGCCGGGACCGGTGGGCCGCGCGGTGCCGGGGAGACCTGGTTCGAGTACCCGGAGACCGAGATTCGCGCCGTGGTTCGGCCGGTCGCTGATGATCGCGAACGCATCGGCCAGCGCGGCGCTTTCGGTCAGTTCGTCGAGCGACGCCGCCGGATCGGCGGGCACCGCGCACCGCCCGGCGGCGAGCACGCCGAGGAACGCCGGGCCGAACGCCAGCGGATCGGCGACGTCGATCAGCACCCGCGCCCCGGCGGGCGCGCCGGCCGAGGTCAGCGCGGTCAGCCAGCCCGCCACGTCGTCGGCGAGCCGGCGGTAGGTGATCCGGTCCGGCCCGGGCGCCTCTTCGAGGTAGACGCGTTCCCCCGCGTCACTCGCCCGTTTCCTGATGATCGTCGCGAGAAGTCCGCTTTCGCTGTCGTTCTGGCTCACGACTGCCAGGTTCGCCGCGCTTTCTGTGAATCCCCCATGAGGCCGCTGAGAACGCGCTGTCCACCTTGATCAACGCCCGGCCGGTCACTCCCAGGCCCAGGACAGGCCGTGGATCCCGGGGGCCACCGCGCCCGCCAGGACCACCACGGTGGCGTCCTCGCCCACCGGCACCGGGGCCAGGCCGAGGCGGCGGCCGTCCGGGAACCGGGTCCGCCAGGTGGCGCAGGATCGGGGCGGCGCGTCGCGGTGGAACACGACCGACACCCGGTAGTCCCGGATCCGCTCGGCGATCCGGCGGTGGTGATGGGTCGCGACGGCGCGCGAGGAATAGTCCTCTGTGTACTCGACGACGGCGCGTCCGCCGACGTCCAGTGCCCGGTCGAACGCCAGTTCGGTGAGCGCGAATCCCTCTTCGGGCAGTGCTTTCGCGGTGGCGACCCGGCAGCGCCGTGCCAGGAGGACGGACGGTGGTTCGAGACCGCGTCCGCTGCGACTGGTCGTCAGCACGGTCTTCGCGGCGTCACGGCGGGCCTCGACGAGCATGCGTACGACGATCCGGCTGAGCCGGCGGTCCGCGTCGAGATACACCGTGTCGTGCAGTCCGACCCGGTACACGGAGTCGAGGGCCGCGCTGTCGAACTCCCGCAACAGCGGCGGCAGGAAGGCGGGGTAGTCCCAGGCCCGGTGCAGGCGCCGGGCGCCCCGGCACGACGGCACCCCGCGGCCGCGGGGGCGTTTCGCGCCGAGGCAGGCGAGCAACGCGCCTTTGGGTAGTTCGAGGATTTCCTCGAGAACCGTGACCGCGTGCAACGATTCCTCGCGTTCGGGCAGGCTCCGCCCCGTCTGCCAATAGCTCAGCGTCACCGCGCTCAGCGCGACGTCCCGTGCCGCCAGCCGGTGCCGCAGCTGCCGCAGGCTCAGGCCCCGGTGCGCGGCCGCGCACGCGAACGCGTGGCCGAACGGCCCGTCGTTCAGCGCCGTGCGCACCTGGTCCGGCAGCGACATGGCGTCATGGTGCGGTCCACATGCGAGTCCGGCGACCGCCAAGTGGCTGATTCTCGCGAAGCCGTCTATTCGGTTAACAACGAACGTAGGTACTGCCGCGGGCTCGCGCTTTCTACGCTCGGACCCGCTTCCCCCGGCGATTCCGTCCACAGTGGTCGATCCAGCACGCGAAAAGGAGATGGGTGATGCTGCTCAACCGTGTCGCGAAACTGGCCGCGGTGCCGATACTGGCGCTGCTCGGCCTGGCCGCCGCATCCGGTGAACCGGCGGGCTCGGCCGCCCGCACCACTGCCGCGCTTCCTCGGTTCGATCACGTGGTGATCGCGTTGTTCGAGAACAAGAACTACTCGGACATCGCCGGGGACAACGGATCCGCGTCCTACATCAAGTCGCTTGCCGCGCAGGGGACATTGTTCACCAACGCCTTCGGCGTGACCCACCCCAGCCAGCCGAACTACCTCGCGCTGTTCTCCGGTTCGCAGCAGGGCGTCACCGGGGACAGCTGCCCGGTGGACTCCCAGGCCGACAACCTGGGCCAGCAACTGCTGAAGGCGGGCAAGACGTTCAAGGGGTACTCCGAGGGGCTGCCCAAAGCGGGCTACACCGGCTGCAGTTCGGGCCGTTACGTCCGCAAACACGCGCCGTGGGTGGACTTCCCGACCGTGAAGGGGGCCGAGTACAACGTGCCGTACTCGGCTTTCCCGAGCGACTACAGCAAGCTGCCGACGGTTTCGTTCGTCATTCCCGACATGTGCGACGACATGCACGACTGCTCGATCAAGACGGGTGACTCCTGGCTGAAGTCCCACCTCGACGGCTACGCGCAGTGGGCCAAGACGCACAACAGCCTGCTGATCGCCACGTTCGACGAGGACAACTTCACGTCGGTCAACCAGATCTGCACGCTGTTCGTCGGCGACCACGTGAAGGCCGGTTACCGGTCTGGCACCCAGATCAACCACTACAACGTGTTGCGCACGCTCGAAGACATGTACGGGCTTCCCGCACTGGGCAAGGCTTCGGGCAAACAGCCGATCACCGACGCCTGGGCCACCACCACGGGCGGCCGCTGACCGTGTATCTGTCCACAATAGACAGGAGGGCCCGGCGCGGCGACCGGTCTGTCCGACGGCCCGGACTCCGGGCCGTCGGGCAGACCGTGTTCGTCCTCGGCACGGTCAGCCTGCTCACGGACATCTCGTCGGAGATGGTGACCGCGGTCCTGCCGCTGTATTTCGTGCTGACGCTGCATCTGAGCCCCGTCGCCTTCGGCGTGCTGGACGGGTTGTACACCGGTGCGACCGCGCTGCTGCGGTTGGTGGGCGGCTACGTCGCGGACCGGTTCCGGCGGCGCAAGACGGTGGCCGGCGTGGGGTATGGGATCTCGGCGCTGGCGAAGCTCGCGCTGGCCGGGGTCACCGGTGCCCCGATGATCGGCGCCGTTCTCGTCGCGGACCGCGCGGGCAAGGGGCTGCGGACCGCGCCGAGGGACGCGCTGATCAGCCTGTCGGTCCCGGAACCCGTGCTGGGCCGTGCGTTCGGCGTGCATCGCGCGCTGGACAGCGCGGGAGCCTTCGCCGGTCCGCTGGTCGCGCTCGGGGTGCTGGCCGTCGTCGGCGGTGCCACCCCGGACGCGTTCAGCGCGTTGTTCGTCGTCAGTTTCTGCGTCGCGCTCGCCGGGGTGCTGGTGCTGGTGTTGTTCGCCAGAGACCGCACTTCGCCCGCCCCGGGCGCGGCCAGGGTGACGCTCGGACAGGCCGCCGCCTTACTGCGCGACGGCCGGGTCAGGCGGCTGCTCGGCGCGGCGGCGGTCCTCGGGCTGAGCACCATCGGCGACGGGTTCGTCTACCTGGCCCTGCTGCGGCAGCACGACATCGCGACCGGCTGGTTCCCGGTGCTGGCCATTGGCACCAATATCGTCTACCTCGGGCTGGCCGGTCCGTTCGGCGTGCTGGCCGACCGCTTCGGCCGCCGCTTCATGCTGCGGTGCGGCTATGCCGCGCTGGCCGCCGTCTACCTCCTGCTCACGCTCGGCCTGCCGGGAATTCCCGGTACCGCCGTGATTCTGCTGCTTTACGGGACGTTCTACGCCGCGACGGACGGGGTGCTGATGGCACTGGCGGGCCCGTGCTTCCCGGACGGGCTGCGCACCACCGGGCTGGCTTGCGTGCAAACCGTTCAGGCGTTGGCGTACTTCGTCTCGTCCGTCGCGTTCGGACTCGCCTGGGTGGGCTGGGGTAGCGCCGCGCCCACCGGCCTGGCGCTCGTCGCCGCGATCGGAGCGCTCGGCCTGACCTGGGTGTTGTTACCGGGGCAGCGCGGAAAGGAGACGCGATGAGGCCACGCACCCGGATCGTCGTCGCCGTTTCCGGTTGCACCGCGCTGATCCTGCTCGCCGCGTTCGCCGTGCTCGCTGCCCGGCCGGGCAAAACCGCCACGGCGGAGGCGTCGCAGGTGTCGATCGCGCCCGGACCGGGTCTGGTGGCCCGCAGTACCGCTGACGACAGTCGCGGCAGGCTGATCGGCGTGAGCGGTCCCCTGCGCTCGGTGTCGCCGGTGGGGTGCCAGCGGTTGTACGCGGCCGGTGGCACCGGGGTGTGCCTGCGCCAGGACGGCGATCTCACCACGTACCAGGTCGCGGTGCTGGACGAACACCTCGCGGTACGCCGGGAGATCCCGCTGGCGGGCATCCCGAACCGGGCCAGGGTGTCGCCGACCGGCAGGCTGGTGGCGTGGACGGTGTTCGTGACCGGCGATTCGTACAACGGCGGGCGGTTCTCCACCCGGGTCGGCATCCTGGACACCAGGACGCAGGAGCTGGTGCCGACGCTGGAGGACTGGGCGGTCACCGTGGCCGGCAAACCGTACGCGGCCGCGGACCTCAACTTCTGGGGCGTCACCTTCGCCGCCGACGACCGGCACTTCTACGTCACCATGAGTACCGGCACGCACCGTTACCTGATGCTCGGCGATCTCGGTACCCGCCGCCTGGAAACGGTCCGCGACAACGTGGAATGCCCGTCGCTGTCCCCGGACGGCGGCCGCGTCGCGTTCAAGGCCGCCCGGGACGGCGATCCCGATCACGGGTGGCGGCTGTCGGTGCTCGACCTGGCCACCGGCCGCGTGACGCCGCTCGCGGAGACCCGGTCCGTCGACGATCAGGCCGCGTGGGTGGACGACCGCACCCTCGCCTACGGCCTGCCTCGCGGACCGGACCACTCCGACGTCTGGACGGTTCCCGCCGACGGCACCGGCAGTCCGTCGGTCCTCGTCCCGGACGCGGATTCCCCGGCGGCGCTGACCCGCACATCGTGACCACGTCACGGTCCGGCGCCGTCGGTGGCGCGGACGGCGTACAGGCGGTGATCGAGACTGCCGACGAGGACGTAGCCCGAGGCCAGCACGGGTGAGGAGTCGTCGATCGGTCCCCGGGTCAGGTACGTCCAGCGCGCCTGGCCGGTCATCGTGTCGACGGCGTGGAGGCCGCGGTCCCGGCTGCCGACGTAGACCGTCTCGCCCTCGACGGCGGGGGAGGAGCGGATGCCGTTGCCTGTCGGGTAACGCCAGTTCGGGCGGCCGGTCGAAGCCGAGACGGCGTACAGGTGCTTGTCGTCGCTGCCGACGTAGACGACGTCGCCGTCGAGCGCCGGGCTGGACACGATCCCGCCCTCGGCGCGGAACTGCCAGATCCACTTGCCGGTGCGGGCGTCGAGGGCGTAGAGACTCTGGTCGTCGGAGCCGATCCACACCGTCGTCCCGGACACCGCCGCCGAGCAGTCGACGGTGAGCGTGGTCGTGTAGTTCCACCGGCGGGTACCGGTCGCCGCGTCGAGTGCGTACACGTTGTGGTCGCGGCATCCGATGTAGACGGTCCCACTGTCCGAATTGGACGCAGCGGCCACGGTGGGCGACGAGTTGAACCAGTCGCCGCCGGTGAACTTCCAGCGTTGTTCGCCCGTGGCCGCGTCGATCGCGTAGACGTTGTGATCGCGGCTGCCGACGAAGACCGTGCCCGCGGCGAAGGCGGGCGAGGAGTGAATGACCGCGTCGGTGGCGAAGGTCCAGCGTTTCCCGCCGGTGGCGGCGTCGACGGCGTGCACGTTGCCGTCGTTGCAACCGACGTACACGACACCGTTGGCGACGGCGGGTGAGGAAGTGATGGGGCCGCCCGCGATGTAACGCCAGCGCTGGGTTCCGGTCGCGAGGTCGACCGCGTAGAGGCTGCGGTCCGTGCTGCCGACGAACACGACGCCACCGTCGACGGCGGGGGAGGAGTAGAGCTCACCGCCGGTCTGGAAGAACCACGGACGCGGGCCGTCGTCGCTCAGCAGCCGCGTCACACCCCAGACGCCCGCCCCGGCCGTCACCGCCGCGGCGCCGCCCGCGGCGAACAGCAGGGTGCGCCGGGAGAGTCGGGGTTTTTCCTTGGTGCCACGGGGAATCCGGGTCGGCGGCGGGGTGAGGGCGGTGCCAGGGGAACGCGGGTTGTTCGCGATGACGATCCGGCCCTGGACGTCCCACTGCCATTTGCCCGGCTGCTGCTCGGGCGCGATATCGTGCATCCGCTCGTCGACGTAGTCGTAGAGCTCGTCGACGTCGACATAGCCGTTGTCGTCGCGGTCCGCGGCGCCCGTGCGGAGGCCTTCCACGACGAGCCCGGTGAACACCGACAGCGGCCGTTCGCCGTCTTTCCGGTCACCGTCGAACGAGAACTGCATCGAGTCCGACGCCGTGAGCACCGCGCGGCCGCGCGCGGCGAAGCGTTCCGAGGTGTGGATCGCCGGATCGCCCTTGGCCACCCGGCTGGTCGCGAACGCGCCGCTGTAGCAGCAGTCGAGCATCAGGACGTCGCAGCGGGAGCGGGCGCGCTCCATGACGTCGTGCAGGAACGTCGCGGCCAGCGCGGTCGCGCCGAGGTAACGGCGTTCGGTGTCGGTCATGGCGAAGTACAGCCTGCCGCGATCGTCCTTCAGCCCGTGCCCGGTGAAGTAGAACAGCAGCATGTCGTCGCGCTGCCGATCGGCGTAGAACGCTTCCACCGCACGGGAAACCTCGTGCGCGGGCCGGTTCACCCGGGTTTGGACGTCGAAGCCGCCGATCGCCGGATCGCCGAGCACCCGCCGCAGCGCCTCGACGTCTTCGGCGGGCGAGACGAGCCGCGCGAGCCCCGGATCCTCGAACCGCGAACTCGCGACCAGCAGCGCGTACCGGCCGCCACTCATGCGATCGACTCGCTCCGCGAGACAGTGTCCGATTCTTCTTGGCGCATGATTTCCATGATTCGCTCGCAAGCGTCGCTTATCCTGCGGCCGAGTGCTTCGCTACGAAAGCTTCGAGCAACCGCTGCCGCTCGTCCGAGGTCGCGCCCTCGATGCGGAACTCGTCCCCGTCGATCTTGATGTCGACCACGACACCAGGCTGTCGCTGCCGCAGCAGCCAGTCCCGGACCGTGCCGATGACGGTGGTGAACACCCCACCGGAAGCGGCGAAGGTGAGCAGCACGGTCGACAGCGTGACCGCGTCGGCCTTCGAGCCCGCCGGGGCGGGCCCGCCCGGCACGAACCCCGCGCTGTCGACGTCGAGTTCCCGGAGCTCCGCGCACAGCCGCTCGGCCAGCTCGGCGCGTTCGGTCTCGTCGGGGTCCTCCAGCAGGGTCACCTCGAGGGTCAGCCTGCGCTCTTCGATGGCCATGGTTTCCTTTCCACACAGTGCTTTCTCAGAGAGGCTTCGCGATGACGGTGAAGGTGGGCTCGTGTCGCAGCGCGCTCACGATGCCGCGGACGATCCCGATGCCCTCCCACAGCACGAACAACGGGATCATGACCAGGAACCGCACCGACTCGCCGAGCCGGGGACGGGCGTCCGCGGACGAGCGGACGTTGATCCGGTAGCCCTCCCAGTAGAGCCACCAGCTGAACGCCGCGTTGAGCGCCCACAACGGGGCGACCACCGGGGTGACCGGCGCGGCCCTGCCGCCGAGCACCGCGTCCAGCGCGAGCACCACCACCGGATGCTGGGCGGGACCGCACAGCCACACCGAGACACTGTGCAGGAGCGGGAGCCGGTGCCGCACCGGGATCGCGCGGTTGGCCACCAGCCGCAGCAGCCCGGAAACCCAGCGCTCGCGCTGCCGCAGGAAATCACGCACGGTGGCCGGGGACGCGCCGTAGGAGCGGCCGGCGAACCATCCGCTGCGGCCGGGGTGAAGCGCGCTGAAACGCAGGGCGAACTCGGCGTCCTCGACCGTCGAGGACGGGCCGAAGTCCCAGCCGATGGCCGCTTCGACCGAGGCGCGGACCAGCAGCAGCTCGCCGTGCAGCCCGGTGCGCGGCGTCCCGCGTCCGGTGCCCGCCGCGAACAGGCTGACGTCGCAGCCGGGCCGGACCGCGTCGGCGAGCCACACCGACCGGTTCTTCGCGTGTTCGCGGGGGTAGGCCAGCACGCCCTGCGCCAGGTGCAGCCCGGACTCCCCGGCCGCGTGCTGCTCGTGGACGAACCTGGCCACGTCGGCGGCGGTGTCCTCGCCGACCCCGGTGTCGTCGTCCATGTGCAGTACCCAGACGTCGTCGCGGGCCTCGCCGCAGGTGGTCCGCACCAGGTTCGCGAAGTGGTTGGCGCGGGCCTTGAAGCGCGTGCCCCGCGCGGTGCGGAAGTCGGCGGGGATTTCGACGATCCGGACCAGGGGATACCGTCCGGAGAGCAGGGTGATCGCCCGCCGCGCGGCGCAGCCCTCCTCCACGACGACGTCGACCCGCACGTCCGTGAACGCCGCGGGCAGATGTTCGCAGCACGACGCGACCACGCGTTCGAGCGCGGGGAGGACGTCACATCGGCCGATCGTCGGGATCACCACGATCAGCCGATGCGGGACGGGGCCGGGCAATGGCTCGGCGGCGGTGCGCCGCCGCGTCAGGAGGCCGCCGGAAAGCCCGCGGAGCGTGACCGCGGTCGGCAGCGACCAGACGATGGTGGTGTACCAGGCGAGCGGCCCGGAGCCTCCGGCACCAGGCGGCGCGGCCACGAGAATGGCGGCGAGCACGGCGAACGGGATGAGGAAGGACACGAAACCCGGCCGGACGGCCCGTATCCGCCGGGTCCGCGCGGCGGACGTCATCGTGGACGGCATCGCGACCTCCCCGCACTGGACTCCGCGCTACCTCTTTTCAGGAGCGCGCTCCAGCGGGCCGCTGATACAACGGCCGCAGGGGATTCACCAGAATGGCGGACCCGATTTGTCCGTCCGGTTACCTTTTCGGGCAGGTTGGGCCACGGTGGCTCACGATTGCCAGACTTGATGCGCTTTCCGTTAATCCTCCACGAGTGCGCGGAGAGTGCGCTGTTCCCCTTGACCAACGCCGTCGTGACACGACGTGGGCCGGCTACGACGGCCGCGGGGGAGCCGCCCGCGGCCTGCCGCTTTATTGGCCCCTTTCTGCACATAACCCAGAACGAAGGCCTTCACCTCCTTTTCATCCTGAGGCATCAGGTCGTCCATCTCCTCGATCAGGCGGTCAAGGTCCTCATCCCTCGATTTTTGGTCCGAGACCGGCGCTTCGCGATGGACTGACGGTTCATCAATTTGGCCGATGCGTCCGAATGAATTTTCCTGCCGAGCCGGACTGTCAACGCCATGCGTAACTCGTGTAGTGCCCATACCCAGCGCCAGCGGGCCTCGTCATCCTCCGGTTCGACCACGCCGCCCTGGCTGGGCAGTGATTCAAGCGATGCCGTGACCGCGAGAAGTGTATCCACGAGGCACGCGCGCACCTCACGCTGATCGCCGGCTCGCCGGGCTTCGAGGATGGCGGAGACAACAGGGTCGTAAACGTCGTCTTCGAGTGCACGGGCGACCCGGCGGTGATAGTCGTTCAGATGTTTTCTCAGCCAACGGATCTGCCGTGGAGTGAGAACTCCGACGATGACGTCCCCGCAGCGATCCCAGCAAATCACCTGACCGTCCTTCGTACGAACTGCTGATATCTACGACGACTCAGCCGGTTACGGTACTGGCGGTCGAATAACTGGTGGGTCAGATGTGCCCGTCGAGTCGAACCTGGTGGCCGGAAGTGCCCGGTAGGGAATGCCACCGTCGGCGGCGGGGCGGGATTATTCGCCGCGCGGGGGCCCGGGCGGGTCCTCGGGGATCGGATAGCCGGTGTCGACGAGACCACCCGCCGAGAGCACCAGCCCCGCGGCGGTTTCGGCGATCTCGACCGCGGCCAGCAGACCGCCGAGCAGCAGTGCCGTGCCGAGGCCCTGCTCGTCGGCCGGCGGATGTGTCGTGGGTCGTTCCAGGACGTCGTGGTCAGGCATGGGAACCTCGTCCGTGCGGATCGGATTCTCCGTGGCGGCCGGCACCGGCATCGGCGCTCTGACGGCGCGCCGGATCGGATCGGCCACCGACGGCGCGGCTCATGATCTGTGCCGGGCGACCGCGGCGCCGTTCGTCCGACAGCGTCGCGAACTGAATGCGTACACCCATGATGCCCGTCGCCTCCTGTTCCCCACCCGGGACGGATTGATCGACCGTCGGGGTCCAGAACGGCGACAGCCGGCTCGCCTGGTGCCACGAGGCGGAGCCGACCGGCTACACCCCGCATCCTATTCCCGGCCTCGCCCCGCGTTCAGCCGCCGAACGGACGCATGCGGTCCGAAATGTGGATGACCTTGGCAAAGGGTGGAAAACGCGCACCGGTCGGCGGACGCGTCGGCCGGTGCGCGTGGGCCACAATGACCCCGGCGGCCGCCGACGCCGCGACGACGCGGAGGTGGGTGGATGCCGGACACGCCGGGCGCGGCGCGTGCTTCCCGGGGCGGGACGCCCACCCGGGTGCTCCTGGTCGAGGATCACGCGATGGTCGCCGAAGCGCTCATGGCGGCGTTCGAGGCGTATCCCGAAATCGAACTGGTGGGCTGCGCGCATTCCCTCGCCGAAGGCATCCCCGCGACGGCGCGGCAGCGGCCGGACGTCGTACTGCTGGACCGCAGGCTGCCCGACGGCGACGGAATCGAGGGGGGTTAGGGGGGGGGGGCGGGGAAGGCGGCCGCCCAGGGGGGGTTGTTTTACGGGGTCGGGGACAGTGGGCTGTGGGGCGGGGTGAACGGGTGGTGGGTTTTGA
>NZ_JBHYIK010000043.1:0-18576 GCF_042739735.1 Amycolatopsis sp. NPDC059027
CAGCACGAACAGCACGTCCGCGACACCACAACCTGACCATTACCCCACCCCGTCAACCCCACCCCACCAGCACAAACCAGGATGAAAAATCCCCAATGTGGCGTTCGCCGCGTTGGACGCACCGAACGCCACATTGGGTGCGTTGGGGGCGGGCGGTGGTCCATTCACGACCCGCGGCTCGCCAGAGGTCAGACGACCAGGGCCACCGTCAGGCCGTCGTAGCCTTTCGCGCCGACCGTCTGCAGCGTCGTCGCGTCGATGCGGGGTTCGCGGGCGATGAGTTCGTTCATCGCCCGGACGCCGATCACCGCCGGATCGGTGGCGCCGGGGTCGGCGACCGCACCACGGCGGACGACGTTGTCGACGACGATCATCGTGCCGGGCCGGGACAGCCGGACCGACTCGCTGAGGTAGCCGGCGAGGTTGGCCTTGTCAGCGTCGATGAAGATGAAGTCGAACGGGCCGGTCAGCAGGGGCAGCGTGTCCAGCGCCGCGCCGACGCGGATCTCGACGACGTCCTCGCCGAATCCGGCGCGCGTGAGGTTGGCGCGGGCGACGTCGGCGTGCTTCCGTTCGTATTCGCACGTGACGAGCTTGCCGCCCTCGGGCAGCGCGCGGGCGAGCCAGATGGTGCTGTAGCCGCCGAGAGTCCCGATCTCCAGTATCGAGCGGGCGCCGACGCCGCGGGCCAGCAGGTTGAGCAGCTTGCCCTGGTTGGGCGCGACCGCGATGGACGGGAGTCCGGCCGCCCGCGAATCCGCGAGCGCGGCGTCGAGTACCGGGTCGGCGGGGATCATCGCGTCCGCGAGATATCCGTCTACTGTGGACCAGAGTTCCTGGGTCATGACACCTCCACGGCCAATCTAGTGCGCGCGGTTCGCCTTCGGGATCACCAGCGGGGTGCCGGTCTCCGGGCACGGCATGACGGTGCAGGGCAGTTCGAAGATCTTCTCGACGTTCGCCGCCGTGACCACCTCGTCGGGGGAGCCGGTGGCGAGCACCTGCCCGTCCCGCATCGCGATCATGTGCGTGGCGTAGCGCGCGGCGTGGTTGAGGTCGTGCAGCACGGCCACCAGCGTCCGGCCCTGTTCGGCGTGCAGCTGCGCGCAGAGGTCCAGAATGTCCATCTGGTGCGCGATGTCGAGATACGTCGTGGGCTCGTCGAGCAGGAGCAGATCGGTCTGCTGTGCGAGCGCCATCGCCATCCAGACGCGCTGGCGCTGCCCGCCGGACAGCTCGTCGACCAGCCGCTCGGCGAGATCGTCGACGCCGGTGGAGCGCATCGACTCGGCCACCACCGCGGCGTCCTCGCGCGACCACTGCCGCAGCAGCTTCTGGTGTGGATACCGGCCGCGCGCGACGAGGTCGGCGACCGTGATGCCGTCCGGCGCGATCGAGCTCTGCGGCAGCAGCCCCAGCCGTCGCGCGACTTCCTTCGCCGGGTACGAGCCGATCACCTGGCCGTCGAGGAACACCGAGCCCTTGCGGGGTTTGAGCATCCGCGAAAGCGCCCGCAGCAGCGTCGTCTTCCCGCACGCGTTGGGCCCGACGATGACGGTGAAGGACTGGTCGGGGATGACGACTCCGAGGTCCTCGGCCACGGTCCGGCCGTCGTAGGCGAGGGTGAGCGCTTCGGCGTGCAGCCGCGTCTCGCCGGACGGCGTGGTCCGCGCGGGCTCGGCGATCGTGTTCACGGTCTGTTCCACAGAGGTTAGGCTAACCTAGCGACCGGCGCCCGTGGTGTTCCGTGGGTCGCATTCGCCGATGGTGACCGCCCGGTCACCGCCTAGGGTGGCCCGGTGAGCGGTTTCTACCACGCCTGTTTCGTCGTGCCCGACCTCGAGAAAGCCATGGGGGACTTCACCACCGCCACCGGGACGTCGTGGCGGCCGGTCCGCGACGGACGGCTCGGCGAATGGGACTACCGGATCGTCTTCTCCGAAGGCCCTCCGCATCTGGAGCTGATCGAGGGACCACCGGGCAGCCCGTGGGACTGCGGCGGCGTCGCGCGGTTCGACCATCTCGGCTGGTGGACACGGTCCATTCAGGACTCTTCGGCCCGGCTGGCCGAGGCGGGTTTCCCGGCGGAATTCGACGCCTGTCCCTACGGCCGTCCCTTCGCCTACCACCGTGTGGACAGCATCGGCGCCCGGATCGAAGTCGTCGACGCCTCCGTCCAACCGGGATTCCTCGACACCTGGAACCCCGGCGGCGCCCCGATGCGTGCGCTGGAGGACAACTGAAGTGATCTGACGGAGAACTGGTGTGTTTGAACGGAGATCTCGCGAGATCTCCGTTCAAACACACGAGATCTCCCCTTGCTCACGCGCGGCGGCGCCAGAGGAGGCGGGTCAGCGCGGCGGCGACCGAGGCCGGGGCCGACTGACGCGGCAGGCCGCGGGCCTCGGGGGCGGACTCGGGCATCGCGCGGTAGGCGAGGTGGGCGGCGAACCGGGCCAGCCGCGGGGCGGTCAGCGTCGCCAGTTCGGCGGCGCGGCCTTCCGGGAGACTCAGGATCTCCGGGCGTTCCTCGAGCGCCTTGACCACCAGCGCGGCCGCGCGTTCCGGGCTGCTCGACGGGATCCCGCGGTACGACGACGGCGTGATCATCGGCGTGCGCACCAGGGGCATCCGGACCGAGCTGAACGTGACGCCGTCGGACAGCGTCTCCCGCCCGGTGACCTTGCCGAACTCCTCCAGTGCCGCCTTCGACGCCAGGTACGCCGCGAAGCGCGGAGTGTCGGTCTGCAGGCCCTGGGTGGTGACGTTGACGACGTGGCCGAAGCGGCGTTCCACCATCGACGGCAGCAGGCCGAGGGTGAGCCGCACCGGGCCGAAGTAGTTGATCGCCATGGTGCGTTCGAAGTCGTGCACCCGCTCGGTCGACAGGCGCACCGAACGCCGGATCGACCGGCCCGCGTTGTTGACCAGCATGTCGACGGCGCCGTGGTCGGCGAGCACGGCCTTGACGAGCGCGTCCACGGCGTCGCCGTCGGTCAGGTCGCACGAGTACGCCGCCGCCTGGCCACCGGCGGCGGCGATCTCGGCGCGGACCTCTTCCAGTTCGTCGGCCCGCCGCGCCACCAGCAGCACCTTCGCGCCGCGCTTGGCCACCTTCAGCGCGGACGCGCGGCCGATACCGGACGACGCGCCGGTGATCAGCACGACCCGCCCGGCCAGCCCGCCGCCGTGCCGCGCCCGGTCGGGGTCGAGGTGCTCGCGCCAGTACCGGTAGAGCGGAGGCGCGTAGTCGCGGAGTTCGGGCTGTTCGACGCCGCTGCCGAACAGCGCCGCGGTGGTCCGCGCGGTGTCGAACTCGACGGCCATGCTCAGATGCGGCAGCACCGCCAGCGGGATGCCCAGTTCGTCCAGCACCGCCGCGCGGGTGGCGCGTCCGCCGGGGACCCTGTCGACCCCGGCAGCGGCGATGCGCGCGAGCCGGCTTCCCGCCGAACGGACCACTGTGGACGGTCGCGCCGGGAGGACGGCGCCGATCCGCGGCCCGCCCGCCGCCCGGGAGAAGGCGTTGTAGACCTCGTGCAGCGGCTGCGGCCGGGGCGACGCCAGGTGGTAGGTGGCGCCGGAGGGCGCGTCGCGGTGCATCAGGTACTCCATCGCCGCGACGACGTAGTCCACCGGCACCAGGTTCGTCGCGCCGAGATCGGGCGCGGCCAGCGGCAGCCTGCCGGGCAGCGCGGCCAGCCGGGAGATCGCGGGGAGGAAGTAGTACGGCCCGTCGATCTTGTCCATCTCGCCGGTCCGCGAATCGCCGACCACCGCCGAGGGGCGATACACCCGGAACGGCACCTCGTGCTGGGTGCGCACCAGCTTCTCGGCCTCGAACTTCGTGGCGTGGTAAGGAGAACCGAAGTGCTGGCCGAGGTCGAAGTCCTCTTCGGTGAACTTGCCGGCGTGGTCGCCCGCCACCGCGATGGACGAGACGTGGTGCACCATCCCGGCCTTCGCGGCGGCCGCGAAGGCGAGCAGGTTGCGGGTGCCCTCGACGTTGGCGGCGCGGTTGGTCTCGTCGTCGGCGGTGAGGTCGTAGATCGCGCCGAGGTGGACCACGTGGTCGATCCCCGCGAACCGCGTCGCGTCGACGCCGAGCGCGGGTTCGGTGAGATCGCCGGTGACCGGGACGAGCCGGTCGGCGCCCGCCCAATCGCGGGAAAGCGCCGCCAGCCGGTCGCGGGAGGTCTCACGCACGAGTACGTGGACGGCGGTGGTTTCCTGCCGCCGCAGCAGGCGGGCGACCAGGCGCTTCCCGATGAAGCCCGTCGCACCCGTCACGAAGTAGGTGGTCATCGTCGTCCCCTTTGCTCAGGGGAGACTGTACCTACTCGTAAGTAGGAACGGTAGTTGTCACCTGTTGGCGGGATGCTGCGCGACCGCTACCACGGCGTCACGCAGCGCGGCCCGTAACCGTCCGACGTCGAGCGGCCCGAGCACGGCGGCCTCGCCGGGCGGGGCGACGAGCACCACCTTGTCGCTGCTCACGAACACCGTCACGTCCCTGCGCCTGCCGGCCAGATCCCGGCAGCTGATCGACCATTCGTCCCTCGCTGCCACGGTCCTCGCCCTCCGATTCACTCAGTGGTCGTGCTTCGTGCGAGGCTGGGACTCCTGCCGCCGGAGCCCGTGACGCCGGTTCACCCGATTTTCCTACTGACGGGTTACCGGCCTTATCCGGTCAATCCCTGACCAGCGCGTTTCCGGCGAGGCGGGCTGGGCGCGGTTCGCCCCGGTTTCCGGTGGAGCGGCTAGGGAGTAGCGTCCGGGCAGCAGGCTTGCCGGAACTACGGGGAGGTCTCGATGTCCGAGCCCAGCAAGATCGTCGTCGTCGGTGCCGGGCTGGCGGGTGCCTCCGCCGCGGGCGCGCTGCGTGAGCGCGGGTACGAGGGCGACGTGCTGCTGATCGGGACCGAGCGACACCGCCCGTACGAGCTGCCTCCACTGTCCAAGGGCGTGCTGCTCGGCAGCACCGACGAGCCCGACTGGGTCCACGGTGAGGGCTTCTACGCCGAAAAGGACATCCGATACACCCAAGGCGTCACCGCGACCCGGATCGAGCTGGGCGCACGGCTGGTGCTCGACGACGCGGGCGGCGAACACCGCTACGACCGGCTCGTGCTGGCCACCGGGTCCCAGCCGCGGACGCTGCCCCTTCCCGGCGCCGACCTGCCCGGCGTGCACACGTTGCGGACCATCGACGACTCGCTCGCGCTGCGCGCGGCGTTCGACGAGGCCCGGCGCGTGGTCGTCATCGGCGCGGGCTGGATCGGGACGGAAGCCGCTGCGGCCGCCCGCGCGCACGACGCCGAGGTGACCGTCGTCGACAAGATCACCGCGCCGCTGGGCGGCGTGCTCGGCCCCGAGGTCGCCGGGGTGTTCCGCGATCTGCACACCGAGCACGGCGTGCGCTGGCGGCTCGGCGAGGGCATCGCGGAGATCACCGGCGGTCCGGACGGCGTCACCGGCGTCCGGTTGTCGAACGGCGACGAGATCGGCGCGGACGTCGTGCTGATCGCGGTCGGCGTCGCGCCGCGGGTCGAGCTCGCGCACGCCGCCGGGCTGGAGATCGCCGACGACGGCGGGGTCGCCGTCGACGCCGGACTGCGGACCGCCGCACCGGACGTCTACGCCGTCGGTGACATCGCGGCGCACTTCCACCCGCGCTACGGGCATCGCATCCGCGTCGAGCACTGGGCGAACGCGAAAGGGCAGGGCACGCACGTCGCGGGGAACCTGCTCGGCGAGAACGAGCCGTATCTCGACGCCCCGTATTTCTTTACGGATCAATACGATCTGGGCTGCGAGTATCGCGGTCTCGCCGACCCCGTCACGGACGAACTGGTGGTGCGCGGTGATCTGGCGTCCCGGGAGTTCATCGCGTTCTGGCTGCGCGACGGCCGGGTCACGGCCGCGATGAACGTCAACGCCTGGGACGACGGCGACGCGCTGGACGCGCTCGTCCGGGCCCGTGCCACCGTCACGCCTGATCAGCTGAAGTCGGACGACCTCGCCGGGCTGGCGTGAACCGCGGTTTGTGGTTCTTGCGTTACTGCGGCGTTGGCAGACCGATGGACTGGCGCTCTGACGTTATTTTCCATTCCCACTCTTCAATGGCCGGTTCGCCGTTGCGCTGCCACCATTGATAGGCGTTCTCGACCGCGGCCCACAGACGCCGGGGTCCATACTGCCGAACAGTGAACGTGTCGTCATCTTCGGGAACGATGCTGGCCCATGAATGGGAGATGGGATCGACCAGCCACGCCACCCCATGATTCCGCTTGTCAGTAGGTTTCTCCAAGTCATAACGGCATGACGGGACCGCAACACTGGCCGCCCACCGTGACGACTCGTTCAGCAGGACGGCAAACGGATTCACGTCTGTCGTGGAGACGTCCGCTTTTTCGTCGTCCCATCGAAGATTCCCGGTGTACATCGAGCGAACGCGCTGGGACCTCATCTCCATGAAACCGACCCGCACGCCTACGGCCCGGCCTCGAGCACTCCCGGCATCGACCTCGAACCTCACCAGCGGGCCAGAAGCAAGATCGGCCCTCATGGGTGCAAGAATGACCTTCGCGGATTCCACCCACCAATACGGCAGTTGCCCGAGATGAACCCCGACGGTGGCGATGATCCGGTCGAAATAGCGCCCCGTGGCCACGGCCGCGTCCCGGATCTCGACTTCGACCCCGCGGTATCCGGCTGCTTCCAGATTCCGCCGAGCTGTAGTGCCGACGCTATGGTCTATTTCGAGACTGGTCACGCTTCCGGCCGGGCCGACCAGCTCGGCGAGAAGCGCGGCGTTGTATCCGGTGCCAGTGCCGATCTCCAGCACGGATTCTCCCGGACGCGCGCCTGCGGCCCCGAGCATCCCGGCCACTGCCGAGGGCATCGACGCCGACGAAGTGGGACGCCGACCGACGTGGGGCCAGACGGTCGCACCGTCGTCGAATTGGGTAACGATAACCCGGTCGGAATAGACGTTGTTCACCCATCTTCCGGGTTCCTCTGCGCGGTCTACCGGCTCATACGGTCCGTCGTCTTCCTCCTGTACCCACATCCGGTCGGGGACGAAGTACTCTCGCTTGACCGCCTCGAACGCAGAACCGCACTCGGTGGGAAGATCTCCTGACGAGTGCAGTTCCGACACCAGGGAACCAGGCCCGCTGACAGCTGTCATTTGCGCTTGCCGTACTCCGATGGGTCGATATCGTTGCTGGTCTTTCCGGGGTTCTTGTCGTCTTCCACGGAGTGTTTGTTCGGCTTGTCCTCGGGCTCGTTTTCTTCTTTGCCATTTCCCATTGTGCTCCCTCTCTGTTGGTTCCATCCTACTGCGGAAGCTCTCGTGTCGATATCCGGATTTCAGGTGCAGGTGGACGGCTGACTTTGGCGCCCATGGAATGACCTCGGGAACCGTGATCTTGCAGACGCGTCGGGCGTAGAAGCACCGTCGGTTACTTGGGAGCGCTGACGCAGCTGGACCGGTAAGAACAAACTTCACCGATCGACGCGCTCATCCGCGCCCGTGCCACCGTCACGCCTGATCAGCTGAAGTCGGACGACCTCGCCGGGCTGGTCTGACGCGTCAGCCCCGCGTACGCCAGCAACGCCAGGACTCCGAATCCGGCCATCACCAACGCCATCGGCGTCGCGCTGCCCTTGTCGCCGAGCCCGACCAGGGGAGTGGCGAACCCGCCGACCACGAACTGCACGACGCCCAGCAAGGCCGACGCGGCGCCCGCCGAGCGCGCGTGCTCGGCCAGTGCGAGCGAACTCGAGTTCGGCGCCACCAGCCCGATGCTGGCGATCATCACGAACAGCGGGACCAGCAGCGCGATCAGGCCCAGTCCGCCCGCGGCGGCGGCCAGCACACCCACCCCGCTCACCGCGAACACGATCAGGCCCGCGCTGAGCAGCGCTCGCTCGGTGAAGCGGCCGACGAGCCGTCCGTTGAGCTGTCCGGCGAGCACGATGCCGACGCCGTTGAGGCCGAACACCAGGCTGAACGCCTGCGGGCTCAGCCCGTACACCTCCTGCAGCGCGAACGAGGATCCGGAGATGTAGGCGAACAAGCCGCCGAACATGAGCCCGGAAGCCAGTGCGTAGCCGACGAAAACCCGGTCGGTCAGCAAGGCGGCGTACGAGCGCAGGACCTCACCGAAGCGCGCGGAGGAGCGCAGTTCGACGGGCAGCGGTTCGGGCAGCGCGAGGACGACGACGATCAGCAGCAGCGCGCCGAACGCCGCCAGGGCGACGAACACGCCGTGCCACGACGTCCAGTTCAGCAGCTGACCGCCGATGATCGGGGCCAGGATCGGCGCCAGGCCGTTGACGAGCATGAGTACCGAGAAGAACTTGGTCATCGCGATGCCGGAGAACAGGTCCCGCACGGTCGCGCGGGCGATCACGATGCCCGCGGCGGCGCCGACCGCCTGGATGCCCCGCGCGGTGATCAGCAGCTCCGCGTTCGGGCTGAGCGCGCACAGGACCGAACCCAGCACGTAGAGCGCGAGCCCGGCGATGAGCGGACGGCGGCGGCCCAGCATGTCCGACAGCGGGCCGAGCACCAGCTGGCCGATCGCGAGCCCGACGATGAACGCCGTCAGCGTCAGCTGCACCGTCGTGTCCGCGGCGCGCAGATCGCCCGCCATCGCGGGCAGCGCGGGCAGGTACATGTCGATGGACAGCGGGCCGAACGCCGAAAGCCCGCCCAGGATCAGCGCGAACTTCACCCGGGTCGCCCCGGCGATGCCCGTGCCCGGCGTGGCCGCCCGCGTCGCTGTGGTGCTCACTCAGTCTCCCCAGAGATCGTTTCCCTCCAAACGGAACGGGCACCCTCCGGCGTGCTATTCCTGCTGTGACCCGTAACACCCGGTCGGCCGAGGGGCGACACGAAGGAGATCCGATCAATTTTCCGGACAATTCGGTCCGAACTCTGGATTGAGGGGGTATCTCTGCGATATACATCGGATGTCTGCTTGACGGGTGGGTCGTCGAGGCCGGGGTGACCGGCACGGCGGCGGGAGTCGGAAGGGAACGTCCGTGCAGCTTGTGCGTCTCGGAGAACCGGGAAGTGAGCGTCCGTTCGTGCGGGCGGAGGGCGTGCTCTACGAGCTGAGCGGCCTGACCGCCGACATCGACGGCGGCTTCCTCGCCGCGGACGGCATCGCCCGGGTCGCCACGGCGCTGAAGGACGGCAGCCTCCCGCAGGCCGGACCGGACGCCGCGAGCGCGCGGCTCGGCGCGCCCATCGCCACGCCCGGCAAGGTCGTCTGCATCGGCCTCAACTACCGGCGGCACGCCGAGGAGACCGGCGCGCCCATCCCCGCCGAACCGGTCGTGTTCATGAAGGCCGCCGACGTCGTCGTCGGCCCGCACGACGACGTCCTGATCCCGCGGAAGTCCACCGCCACCGACTGGGAGGTCGAACTCGGCGTCGTCATCGGCAAGACCGCGCGCTACCTCGACAGCGTCGACGAGGCACTGGACCACGTCGCCGGATACGTCGTGTCGAACGATGTCTCCGAGCGCGAGTTCCAGCTCGAACGCGGCGGCACCTGGGACAAGGGCAAGTCCTGCGAGAACTTCAACCCGCTCGGCCCGTCGCTGGTCCCGGCCGCCGGGATCGCGGACCCGCAGGACCTCGGGATGCGCCTGTGGGTCAACGGCAGGAAGTGGCAGGATTCGTCCACAAAGGACATGGTCTTCACCGTCGCCGAGATCGTGCACTACCTGAGCCAGTTCATGGTGCTGCGCCCCGGCGACCTGATCAACACCGGCACCCCGGAGGGCGTCGCGCTCGGCCAGCCCGAGCCCAAGCCGTACCTGCGCGAGGGGGACATCGTGGAGCTGGAGATCGACGGGCTCGGCCGTCAGCGGCAGACGGTGAGGCAGGCCTGACATGGCGAAGATCGTCGACATGGAGGTCCTCGACATCCGGTTCCCGACCTCGCGGGAGCTGGACGGGTCGGACGCCATGAACCCGGATCCGGACTATTCGGCCGCCTACGTCGTACTGCACGCCGACGGCGGGCCGGACGGCTACGGGCTGGCCTTCACCATCGGCCGCGGCAACGACGTGCAGGCCGCCGCGATCCGCGCGCTCGCGCCGCACGTCGTCGGCCGGGACGTCCCGACCGATGCCGCCGCGCTCGGCGAGTTGTCCCGGCGGCTGGTCGGGGACTCGCAGTTCCGCTGGCTGGGCCCGGAAAAGGGCGTCGCGCACATGGCCATCGGCGCGATCGTGAACGCCGCGTGGGACATGGCCGCGCGACGCGCCGACCTGCCCGTGTGGGAGTTCGCGGCGCGGATGACGCCGGAGGAGCTGGTGTCCCTTGTGGACTTCCGGTACCTGTCGGACGCGCTCACCGAGCAGGAGGCACTGGACATCCTGCGCGCGGCCGAACCGGGCCGCGCCGAGCGGATCGCACGGGTGAAGGAGCAGGGCTACCGCGCGTACAGCACGTCGCCCGGCTGGCTGGGCTACTCCGACGCGAAGCTCGTCCGGCTCGCGACCCAGGCCGTCGCCGACGGGTTCGACATGATCAAGCTCAAGGTCGGCGGGAGCGTCGAGGACGACGTCCGCCGGATGAAGCTGGCTCGCGAGACGGTCGGCCCGGACGTGCGGATCGCGGTCGACGCGAACCAGCGCTGGGACGTCGCGGCCGCGATCGCCTGGATGACCGCGCTCGCGCCGTATGACCCGTACTGGATCGAGGAGCCGACGTCACCCGATGACGTCCTCGGGCACGCCGCGATCGCGAAAGCGCTTGCCCCGATCCGGGTGGCCACCGGCGAGCACGTCCAGAACCGGGTTGTGTTCAAGCAGTTGCTGCAGGCCGGGGCGATCTCGGTGCTGCAGCTGGACGCCGCGCGCGTCGGCGGGGTGAACGAGAACCTCGCGATCCTCTTGCTGGCGGCCAAGCTCGGCGTGCCGGTGTGCCCGCACGCCGGCGGGGTCGGGCTGTGCGAGCTGGTGCGGCACCTTTCGCTGTTCGACTACGTGGCGGTGTCCGGCAGTGACGTCGACCGCAGCATCGAATGGGTCGATCACCTGCACGAGCACTTCACCGATCCGGCGGTCGTGCGCGACGGCCGCTACCTCGCCCCGACCGCACCCGGGTTCTCCGCGCGCATGCACGACGCGACGCTGCGCCGGTTCCGGTTCCCGGACGGTCCTGAATGGACGGAGAACGCATGAGTGAGTTCGAGGGCCTGGTCGCGGTGGTCACCGGCGGGGCGTCGGGGATCGGCCTCGCCGCCGCCCAGCAGCTGGCCGCTCGTGGCGCGCAGGTGGCCGTGCTGGACCTCAAGCCCGACGACGTCCCGGAGCCTTTGACAGGCTTCCGCTGCGACGTCTCTTCCGACGCCGAGGTGACGTCCGCGATCGACGCCGTCGTGGAGCGGTTCGGCCACCTCGACGTCCTGGTCAACAACGCCGGGATCGGGGCGCAGGGTGACGTCACCGGCAACAGTGACGACGAATGGCATCGGCTGCTCGACGTCAACGTCGTCGGCATGGTCCGGCTGAGCCGGGCCGCGCTGCCGCATCTGCGCCGGTCGCCGTCGGCGGCGATCGTCAACACGTGCTCCATCGCGGCGTGGGCCGGGCTGCCCCAGCGCGCGCTGTACTCGGCGAGCAAGGGCGCGGTGCTGTCGCTGACCCTGGCGATGGCGACCGACCACCTACCGGACAGGATCCGGGTCAACTGTGTCTGTCCGGGTACCGCGGACACCCCGTGGGTGGGCAGACTGCTCGATGCAGCCGCCGATCCCGAGGCGGAACGGACCGCGCTCGCCGCGCGGCAGCCGATGGGCAGGCTCGTCACCGCGGACGAGGTGGCGAACGCGATCGTGTACCTGGCGAGCCCGGCCGCCGCCTCGACCACCGGCACGGCGCTGGCCGTGGACGGCGGGATGTACGGTCTGCGCCCGCGCGGGCCGGTCGACAACTGAAGACGTGATTTCCGCTGTCATCAAGGAGGATGCGGTGCGTACGAGGGTGATCCAGGTGGCCGCGGCGGCCACCGCGCTCGGCCTGGTCCTGGCGGCCTGTGGGTCCACAAAGGACAAACCGGCCGGCGCGGCGGGTTCCGCGCAGGGCGGCAAGGTCGGCGCGACACTGCCGCTGCTGACGTCGCCGTTCTGGCAGGCCTACAACAACTACGTCCCCAAGATGGCCCAGCAGTCCGGGCTCGACGCGCTGCCCACGGTCAACGCCGACAGCGACCCGGCGAAGCTCATCACCGACATCGGGACACTGCTCAACCAGGGCATCAAGGGCCTGGTCGTGACGCCGCTGGACTCCGCGGCCGTGGTCGCCGGGCTCAAGCAGGCCGAGAACAAGGGCGTGCCGGTGGTCGCGGTCGACGTCGCCCCGGAGGGCGGCAAGGTCGCGATGGTGGTGCGCGCGGACAACAAGGCCTACGGCACCAAGGCGTGCGACGCGATCGGCGCGAAGGTAAAGTCCGGCAAGGTCGTGCAGGTCATGGGCGATCTCGCCTCGGTCAACGGCCGTGACCGGTCCGAGGCGTTCCGGACGTGCATGAAGACGAAGTACCCGGACGTGCAGGTGCTGGAGATCCCGGCGGAGTGGAAGGCCGACAAGGCCTCGGCCGGCCTGGACAGCCTGCTCACCGCGAACCCGGACATCAAGGCCGTGTACATGCAGGCGGGCGGCGTCTACCTCGCGCCGACCGAGGCCGCCCTCAAGCGCAAGAACATGTTCTTCCCGGTGGGCGACCCGAAGCACGTCGTGCTGGTGAGCAACGACGGCATCCCGCAGGAGCTGGCCGCGATCCGGGCGGGCGAGCTGGACGCGACGGTGTCCCAGCCCGCCGACGACTACGCGAAGTACGGCATGTATTGGCTGAAGAAGGCGATGGCGGGGGAGACGTTCAAGCCCGGCCCGACCGATCACAACAGCACCATCGTCGAGGTCAGCCCCGGGATTCTCGAGGACCAGCTGCCCGCCCCGGTCGTCACGAAGGACAACGTGGACGACAAAGCCTTGTGGGGTAACAACTTGTGAGTGCCATGCCTACCGTCCCGGTGGTGAGCGCGCAGGGTGTCGGCAAGCGCTACGGCCCGACCGTGGCGCTGGCCGACGTCAGTCTCACCGTCAACCCCGGCGAGTCGCACGCGCTCGTCGGGCGCAACGGCGCGGGGAAGTCGACGCTGGTTTCCATCCTCACCGGACTGTCCAAAACGGACACGGGGGCGGTGTACTTCGGCGGCGAGCCCGCCCCCGCGTTGTCCAAACAGGACGACTGGAAGCAGCGGGTGGCGTGCGTGTACCAGCACGCCATGGTGATCCCGCAGCTCACCGTCGCGGAGAACCTGTTCCTCAACCGGCAGTCCGGCGGCAGGCTCGCGATCGGCTGGTCGCGGCTGCGGCGTCAGTCGCGGGAACTACTGGACTCGTGGGGTGTCGCGGTCGACGTCGACACCCCGGCGGGCGAGCTGTCGGTGGAGGATCGGCAGTTCGTCGAGATCGCCCGCGCGCTGTCCTACGGCGCCCGGTTCATCGTGCTCGACGAGCCGACAGCGCAACTGGACAGCCAGGCGATCGAGCGGCTCTTCGAGCGGATGCGCCAGATGCAGGAGAACGGCGTAACGTTCCTGTTCATCTCGCATCACCTGCACGAGGTGTACGAGGTGTGCCAGGCGGTCACCGTGCTGCGCGACGCGCGGCACGTGCTCACCGCGCCGGTCGCCGAGGTCGGCAGGGCCGAGCTGGTCGACGCGATGACCGGCGAGAAGGGCGGCCTGGCCGTGCGCGACGCGGCCTCGCGGGATCCCCTCGCGGAGGACGCGGCGGAAGTGCTGGCTGTCGAGGGGCTGTCCGGGGACAGCTTCCAGGACGTTTCGTTCCGGCTCCACCGTGGCGAGGTCATCGGCCTGGCGGGCAGCAACGCCAGCGGCAAGCACCAGGTCGCGGAAACCGTTTACGGACTGCGTTCCCCCTCGGCGGGAACGATCACTGTGGACGGTCGGCGGCTGCGACCCGGCGACATCCCCGCCGCGCTGCGGGCCGGGATCGGCTGTGTGCCGAGGGACAGGCACCACGAGGGGCTGGTGCTGGAACACTCCATCGCGGACAACGCGACGCTGTCCATTTTGGACCGTATCGGCCCCGGCGGGATCGCCTCGCCGCGCACGCGGCACGCGAAGGCGTCGCAGGCACTGGCCGACTACGACATCGTGGCGGCCGGCGCCGAGCAACCGGTGTCGGACCTTTCCGGTGGCAACCAGCAGAAAGTGGTGCTCGCCCGCGCGCTGGCGAGCGATCCGCGGGTGGTCGTGCTGATCAACCCGACCGCCGGGGTCGACGTGAAATCGAAGGAGGCGCTGCTCGCGGTCGTGGACCGGGTGCGCGCCGAGGGCAAGGCGGTGCTGATCGTCAGCGACGAGCTGGACGATCTGCGCCTGAGCGACCGCGTGCTGGTCCTGCGTGCGGGACGGGTGGTCGCCGAACACCAGGCCGGCTGGTCCGACGGTGACCTCGTGGCCGACATCGAAGGAGTCCAGCTCGGTGACTAATCTTCAGACCGATCCCCAGACGGCGGCGCTGGCCGCACCGGCGAGGCGCCGGAAAGCCGTGTGGCTGCGGGAACTCGCGCTGCTACCGGTGCTCGTGGTCGTGTTCGTCATCGGCGGGCTGATCAGCGACACCTTCCTGACCTTCGACAGCATCGTCGGCATCCTGTCCGCGTCGGCGGCGCTTTCCCTGGTAGTGCTGGGCGAATCGCTCGTGCTCATCACCGGGAAGTTCGACCTCTCACTGGAATCCACCATGGGCATCGCGCCCGCGATCGGGGTCATGGTGGTCATCCCGGCGGCGTCGGCCGGTTTCGGGACCGACATGCCCGCGTTCGCCGGGCTGCTGCTGATCCTCGTGGTGGGCGCGGTGATCGGCGCGGTCAACGGATTCCTGATCGTCAAGCTGAAGCTCAACGCCTTCATCGTGACGCTCGCGATGCTCACCGTGCTGCGTGGCGTCCAGATCGGCGCCACCAAGGGCAAGACGCTGTTCGATCAGCTCGACCCGTTCACCGCGCTGGCGACCACGACGTTCGCCGGGCTGCCGATGTCGGTGTGGCTGGCCGCGGTGCTCTTCCTCGTCGCCGGTGCCGTGCTGCGTTATCACCGCGTCGGCCGGGCGCTGTACGCGATCGGCGGTAACCGCGAGGCGGCGCGCGCGGCGGGTATCCGGGTGGACCGGATCTCGTGGCTGGTGTTCGTCGTCGCCGGGGTCCTCGCCGCGATCGGCGGGCTCGCCTACACCGGCTACGTCGGCGCGCTGGGCGCGGACCAGGGCAACGGCATGATCCTGCAGGTGTTCGCGGCCGCGGTGATCGGCGGGATCTCGCTCGACGGCGGCAAGGGCTCACTGGTCGGCGCGCTCACCGGCGTCCTGCTCCTGCAGTCGGTGACGAGCCTGCTGCAGGTGGCGCACGTGCCGCCGGAGTGGATGAAGGCCATCTACGGCGCCATCATCCTCATCGCCCTGATCATCGCGAGGTACGCCGGCGGCAAACCGCAAACGTAACTCTCGGCGTTCATGATCATCCGATGTCCGTGAATGCCACATTGAGGGAATCAGAGTCCCTCGATGTGGCATTCACGGACCACTGCTCGAAAGGCGGGCGGAGTGTTACGAGGCGGCGGGGTTCTCGTCGGCGGAGCCGAGGGCGTTGCGCAGCCACTGTTCGACGCCCGCGACGTGCACTGTGGCCCAGGACCGGGCCAGCTCCGGCTCGCGGGCGGCGATGGCCTCGTAGATCGCCGTGTGCTGCTCCCGCGTCTTAGCGACAGCGCCTTCCTGCGTGAGCCCGCGCCAGACCCGCGCCCGGGTCGTCGGGCCCGAGAGACTGTCCAGCAGCGAACACAGCACGGGATTGCCGGAGCCGTCGGCGATCTTGCGGTGGAACTGCAGGTCGTTCGCGACCAGCGCCTCCACGGTCGGCGCGTCCTCCAGCTCGCCGAGCATCGTGCCCAGTTCGGCGATGTCCTCGTCGCGCATGTGCAGCGCTGCCATCGCCGTCGCGGCGGGCTCCAGGATCCGGCGCACCGCGAGGAAGTCGAGCACGGTGTCGTCGCGATGGAAGTCCACGACGAACGTCATCGCGTCGAGCAGCAGGTTCGGCTCCAGGCTGGTGACGTACGTGCCGTCGCCCTGCCGGACGTCGAGCACGCGGATCAGGCAGAGCGCTTTCACGGCCTCGCGCAGCGAGCTGCGGGACAGGCCGAGCCGCTGGGCGAGTTCGGCCTCCTTCGGCAGCCGGTCACCCGGAGCGAGCTCCCCCGAGATGATCATGTCCTTGATCTTGTCGATCGCGACGTCGGTGACGGGCATCCGCGCCACCCCTCCCTGCAGAAGACCTCGGATGTTTCGGTGTGTTGTGCACAGCGTGCCACGACTACCGCGAAGGAGGAGCGATGACCCACGATCGGGTACCACAGAGAGTGGCACTGCACACCCGGCTCAAACCGGGTAAGGAGGCGGAGTACGAACGCGTCCACGCCGTGATCCCGGCGGAGCTGGACGCCGCGCTGCGGGAAGCGGGCGTGCGGTCGTGGCGGATCTGGCGCGACGGGTTGGATCTTTTCCACCTGGTGGAGGTCGACGACTACGCCGCGATGCGGGCCACGCTGCGTGATCATCCGGCGAACGTGCCGTGGCAGGCCAGGATGGCCGAACTGCTCGATGTCGAGGACGACTACTCCGGCGGGGACACCGGGATCGGGCTCGTCTGGGAGCTGCCGTGAAACTTTCCTCGCTGGGGCTCGGCTGCGCGCAGCTGGGAAATCTCTACCACGCCATCGACGACGAAACCGCGACCGCGACCGTCCGGCGGGCGTGGGACGAGGACGTCCGCTACTTCGACACCGCACCGCATTACGGGCTCGGCCTGTCCGAACGTCGCCTCGGCGCGGCACTCGCGGCCTACCCACGCGACGAGTACGTCGTCTCGACGAAGGTCGGCCGGGTCCTGGATCCGAACCCCGAGGGCACGGGCAAGAAGGACGAGGCCGGTTTCGACGTGCCCGCCGCGTATCGGCGGCGCTGGGACTTCAGCCGCGACGGCGTCCTGCGATCCCTTGAGGACAGCCTGACGCGGCTCGGACTCGACCGCATCGACCTCGCGTACGTCCACGATCCCGACGAGCATTTCGACGACGCGGTTTCCGGCGCTTTCCCGGCCTTGCTCAGGCTGCGTGACGAAGGCGTCCTCGGTGCGATCGGGGTCGGGATGAACCAGTCCGCGATGCCCGCCGAGTTCGTCCGGCGCTTCGATCTCGACGTCGTTCTCATCGCGGGCCGGTACACGCTGCTCGACCAGTCCGCGCAGGACGAACTGCTGCCGCTGTGCGCCGAGCGCGGGGCCGCGGTGGTCGTCGGCGGCGCCTTCAACGGCGGGATTCTCGCCACCGCCGAGCCGGGGCGTCTCTACGACTACGCGGAAGCACCCGAATCCCTGGTGGAACGTGCCGGGCGGATCGCGGCGATCTGCGCGCGGCACGGCGTCGAGCTGCCGCGGGCGGCGCTGGCGCTGCCCGCCGCGCATCCGGCCGTCGCGTCGGTGGTCGTCGGGGCACACGACCCCGGGCAGGTGAGCGCGAACGCGCGTCGCGCGCGGGCGGCCGTTCCGCCCTTACTGTGGACCGAATTGATCGACGCGGGCCTGCTGCGCCCCGACGTCGTAACCGGGAGGCTGCCGTGATCGACGCGCACCACCACCTGTGGGATCCGGCCCGCCGGGACTACCCGTGGATGGCAAGGGCCGCACTGGACCCGATCCGCCGTCCGTACACAGTGGACGATCTGCGCGCGGTGACGACTGCCGCCGGGGTGCACGCGACCGTCCTGGTGCAGACGGTGTCCTCGGCCGAGGAGACGGCGGAGTTCCTGGCTACCGCGGCGGCCGAACCGGTGATCGCCGGGGTCGTCGGCTGGGTGGATCTGACCGCTCCCGACGTCGCCGACCGGCTGGCGGCGCTGGGGGAGTCGGGCCCACTGGTCGGGATCCGGCACCAGGTGGAGAGCGAGGACGACGCCGAGTGGCTGCTGCGCCCCGACGTCCTGCGCGGGCTCGCCGCGGTCGGGGCCGCCGGGCTCGCCTACGACCTGCTGGTCACCGTCGCGCAACTGCCCGCGGCGCGGAAGGCCGTCGAGGCGCTGCCGGACCAGCGGTTCGTGCTCGACCACGCGGCCAAGCCCCCGATCGCCGGCGGCGGCTGGCAGCCGTGGGCCGACGAGGTCGCGGCGCTGGCGGCGAGGGAGAACGTCTTCTGCAAGCTGTCCGGTCTGGTGACCGAGGCGGACTGGGCGGCGTGGCGGGCCGGGCACCTGAGCCGGTACGTCGACCACGTGCTGACGGCGTTCGGGCCGGGCCGCCTGGTGTTCGGCTCGGACTGGCCGGTGTGCGAACTGGCCGCGTCCTATGAGGTCGTGGGGGGGGCCCCCGGGGGGGGCGGGGGGGGGGGTTGTGGTGGACCCCCACGGGGCCGGGGGGAAGCCAAACCACGCGACGGCCACAACCGGCACCGCATACCACCCGC